>SOKR01000162.1 GCA_004375675.1 Dehalococcoidia bacterium | reverse complement strand
CTATAGGGGCTAGACCCCTATTAGCCCCTTATTTTGGGGGTTTTAAAGGGGGCTTCGCCCCCTTTTACCTTAAAAGGGCGGCGGGCGGGAATAGATAAAATCGGGTGGGGAGAGAAGTCTATAGAGGTGCCCCCTATCCTTTTCCACCCCAACAGTGTAAAATCTTAAACGATATGAAAATGAAAATCATGGGCATCATCGCCAAATGGCTCTTTATCCTCTGCCTGCCCTTTCTCCTGCTCACGGCCAGCCTGGGCTGGGCGGTAAACAGCCACTGGCTCTACAACTACGGCTTCGAGAAATACAGCGTCGTCCAGACCCCCGAGCTGGCTGAGTTCGACCTGGAAGCAATCGCCGACGAACTAATCGACTACTTCAACTCCGGCGAGGACTATGTCAGCATCACCGTAACCAGCGACGGCGAGCCCTTCGAGCTCTTCACCCCCGAAGAAACCATCCACTTTAAGGACGTCAAAGGCCTCATTCGGCTGGACTACTGGGTGCTGGGCGGGACGCTGTTGTACGTCCTGGCTTACGCCGCCGTCTGCCTCTTCTGGCGGTGGAAAAGGTACTGGCGGCAACTGGCCTGGGCGGTGTTCGGCGGCGCCTGCCTGACGCTGGCTTTCATGCTGGCGCTGGGGGTGGGCACGCTACTGGGCTTCGACCAGCTCTTCTGGCAGTTCCACCTGCTCTTTTTCTCCAATGAGTTCTGGTCGGCCGAGGGCTATATGCTGCTGCTCTTTACCGGGGAGTTCTTCTACGATGCCGCCCTTTTCTGCGCTCTGGGCAGCGGCGGGCTGGCGCTGATTATGGGGGGGCTAAGCGGGGGGTGGCTGATTTTTACCCGAAAGCGGGCTAAGGTCAAAAAATAGTGCCCACTTTTTTAAGCCTCCCCACCACCAAGTCAATCCCCCCAAACCACCCCACCCCCGATAATGGTCATCTCGACGCGGATGTCCTTGATTTCCTCCGGCGGCGATTTTAAGGGGTCGGCGTTTAAAATCACCATGTCCGCCAGCCTGCCCGGAACGATAGAGCCTTTGATATCCTCCTCGAACGAGGCGCGGGCGGCGCTGGTGGTGTACATCGACAGCGCCTGTTGGACAGAGATGGCTTCCTCGGGCAGCAATTGTTGCCCCGATTCCGCCCGCCGCGTGACGGCGGCGTAGATGCCGAGCAACGGATTATCCGGGGCTACAGGGGAATCTGAGCTAGCCGCCACCGTCAAGCCGCTATCGAGGAAAGACTTAATGCGGTAAAGCCAGCGCTGCCTTTCGGCGGGGACGGTGGCCAGATACCTCTCGCCGCTGTGGTAGATAAAGACAGGCTGGGTCACGACCATGACTTCCAGCTTAGCCAGACGCTGAAGCAATTGGGGCGGGCACTCGGAGCAATGCTCCAGGCGATGACGGCGTCCCGCTATAGACGATTGACCGGCGATATATTCCAGGGCAGCGATAGCCGCCTCTACCGTCTCCGGCTCGACGCAGTGAATAGCCAGCTGCAAGCCAGCCCGGTGGGCAACCAGCGCCTGCCGTTTTAACTCGTCCAGCGGCGGCTGCAACCTCCCCCTGGCCTCGCTCAGTATAATCTTTACCCCCCCCAGCCGCAGCCCGCTATCACCCGAGCCGAAAGCCAGGCCCTTTTCTTGAAACTGGGGTAAGGCGTCAAAGCCGAACATCATCGATACGCGGCTCTGGAGACTTTCGTCATCCTTAAACCGCTTGAGGATTTTCCAGCGGGCGTAGTCGTTGCTCACCGAAGCCTCCTGCAGCGAGGTTATACCCATCGAGAGGTAATGTCGGTTGACCGAGGCTATTTCCTCAGCCAGCTCGTCCTCGGATAGCGAGGGCAGCACCTTCTGCCGGATATAGCCCACCATCTCGAAGAGCAAACCGCTGGGCTCTCCCGTATCGAGCTCCCGCTCGATAACCGCCCCCGCCGGCTCCGGCGTTTCTTTAGTGATGCCCGCCAGAGAGAGCGCCATGCTGTTGAGGACGCAGGCGTGCAGCGAGCGGTGGGCAACGACCACCGGGTGGTCAGGCGCCGCCTCGTCTAAATCGCGGCGGTTGGGGTGGCGCTTCTCCGCCAGGTAGAACTCGTTGTAGTCAGTGGCGGTAATCCATCGGCCCCTCGGAGTATTACGGGCGCGTTTTCGGACAGCCGCCTTGATGTCGGCGATAGACTTAACCGACGGCGGGCTCAGGTCGAGGCTGCGCCGCTTCCTGATAAAGCCGAAGGTATGGCAGTGGGCATCGTTAAAACCAGGCACTACGGTCTTTCCCCCGCAATCGATAACCCTGGTCTTGGCCCCCCTCGCCTCCCCCAGCTGGTCGTTATCGCCCACCAGCCTAATCCTATCGCCCTCGACGGCAACCAGTTGCGCCGAAGGGCGAGCGGGGTCCATGGTTATTACATTGGCATTGTGCAGGATAAGGTCGGCGCTCGGCATCTCCAATCCTTTTACTGGGCCTTTGACCTAATAGCTATAGGGTAGTATACTACTGGCAACCTTGGAGCAACAACCGATGAACTCAGCCAAGATAGCCGAAAAGCTGGTCGACTGGATAAAAGAACGGGTAGCGGCGGCGGGGAGTAAAGGGGTGGTGATGGGTCTGAGCGGCGGCATGGACTCCTCGGTTGCGGCGGTGCTCTGCCAGCGCGCCTTCCCTAAAGATATGCTGGGGGTGATTATGCCCTGCCACAGCCCCGATCAGGATGTGGAGCACGCCCAGGCACTGGCACAAAAGTTCGCCATACCCACCAGGACAGTCGTCCTTGACAGCACCTTCGACACCCTGCTCAAATCGCTCCCTAATGAGAAAGCGTCCTCCGATGCCAGCCGCCTGGCTCAAGCCAACCTCAAGGCCAGGTTGAGAATGCTCACCCTCTATTACTTCGCCAACCAGCTCAACTACCTCGTGGTCGGCTCGGGCAACCGCGACGAGCGCGCCATCGGCTACTTCACCAAGTACGGCGACGGCGGCGTCGATATTCAGCCCCTGGGCAGCCTGCTCAAAGGGCAGGTCAAAGAGCTGGCTAGTTATCTGGGCATCCCCCGGCCGATTATAGATAAGCCCCCCTCAGCGGGACTATGGGAGGGGCAGACCGACGAAGGGGAGTTGGGACTTAGTTATGACGAGCTTGACCGCTATCTGGCTTCTGGTGAAGCCTCAGCCGCCCTCAAGGAGAAGTTTAAGGCCATCATCGCCGCCGCCGAGCACAAGCGCCAGCCGCCGCCCGTGGCTGACCTTGAGCTCTAGTTCCACCTGCAGGTCTTTTCCCCACCCCCAGGTTATTTTTCCCACACCAGCCCACCCTATAAGGGTTAGACCCCTATAAACCCCTTATACGGGGTGTTTAAGAGGGGGCAAAGCCCCCTCTTTACCTTAAAAGGGCGGAGGGCGGGAAAAGATTAAAACGGGGTGGAGTGGATGCCCCAAAACCAATCAATTATACGACATAAAACGCCCCCGACTGCTTGTTTTGGGGGGGTGTCTGTGCTATTATTCAACTAGGCGAATATGACCACAGAAAAGGTAAAGGCGCTGGAACTGGCTATCAGCCAGATTGAAAAGCGATTCGGCAAAGGCTCGGTGATGAAGCTGGGGGAAGCCCCCCTGGTAAAGGTGCAGGCAATCCCCAGCGGCTCGCTGGCGCTAGACCTGGCTCTGGGCATAGGCGGTATCCCCAAGGGGCGTATTACCGAGATATTCGGCCCCGAATCTTCGGGTAAAACCACCCTGGCCCAGCACATAATTGCCGAAGCGCAAAAACTTGGAGGCACGGTTGCCTATATCGATGCCGAGCATGCCCTGGACCCTTCCTATGCCGCCAATTGTGGTGTCAATGTTGATGACCTGCTCATCTCTCAACCCGATACCGGCGAACAGGCACTGGAAATCACCGAAGCGCTGGTAAGGAGCGGGGCTGTTGATGTCGTCGTGATTGACAGTGTAGCGGCACTGGTACCCCAGGCTGAGATTGAAGGGCAGATGGGGGACGCTCATGTTGGCTTACAAGCCCGCCTCATGTCTCAAGCCCTGAGGAAGCTGGCGGCCGCTATCGGCAAGTCAGGCACCGCAGTGGTATTCATCAACCAGCTGAGACAGAAGATTGGTATTATCTTTGGCAATCCCGAGGTGACGCCGGGGGGCAGGGCTCTTAAATTCTACAGCTCGGTGAGGATAGACCTAAGGCGCATCGAAACCCTCAAACAGGGCGATGTCGCCATCGGCAACATGGTGCGAGCCAAGGTGGTCAAGAATAAGGTTGCCCCTCCCTTCAAAACGGCTCAGTTTGATATCATGTTCGACCACGGGATAAGCAAAGAGGGCAATCTTATCGACCTGGGTGTGGAGCTGGAGATAGTCAAGAAGTCCGGTGCCTTTTTCTCCTATGGTGATGTTCGCCTGGGGCAAGGGAGGGAGAACTCCAAACACTACCTGAAAGAGCATCCCGAGCTTGCCGAGGAGATCGAACAGCAGGTCAGAGCCTCAGCCGTCATCACCCATAACCCTTAAAAGTAATTTAAAAATATCTGAACCGGTAATATAAATAGGGCTGAGGCGTAATGCCTTGGCCTTATGTCTTTTAAAGGGGTAGAAAAAGCGATGAAAAGGGTCACCGCCATCGGGGAGGGGAAGAGGCGGAAAAGGCGGGTCAATATATTCTTAGACGACAAGTTCGCCTTCAGCCTGGAAGCCGGTGTCGCCGTAAAAGAAGGCTTGCGGGTGGGGCAGGAGCTTTCCGAGAGCGATATCGAAGCGCTGGCGGGCGCCGAGCTGTCCCAGCGCTGCTTTAACGCCGCCCTCCGCTACCTCGCCTACCGGCCGCGGAGCGAGTCCGAGCTAAGGGAAAGGCTCAAGCGGCGCGGCTTTGACGGGGATAACGTGGAAACAGTGCTGGCCAGGCTCAAAGAACAGGGCCTGGTCGACGACCGGGCTTTCGCCCAATTCTGGAAGGAAAACCGCCAGTCTTTCAGCCCGCGCAGCCGGTGGCTGACCCGCCACGAGCTTAAGCAAAAGGGTGTCGCCGATGAGGTCATCGAGCGGGTGGTGGCTGATGTCGACGACGAAGACAGCGCCTACCAGGCGGCTATAGCTAAGGCGCGCAGCCTGCCCGCGGTCGACTATCAGGGCTTCCGCCGCCGCCTCGGCGAATATCTCAAGCGCCGCGGCTTCGGCTACGGAGTGATAAACAATACCGTAAAAAAGGTCTGGGAGGAAGTGAAGGAGTAGGTTAAAGATAGCCTCTTGCCTTGACCTGAAATAGGCAAAGTGGTTAGTATTAGCTATCCGTAACCTATTCCCGGTGGGAGG
>SOKR01000127.1 GCA_004375675.1 Dehalococcoidia bacterium | reverse complement strand
CTCCATACCCACCACCCAGTTCTGCTCGTTGCCTAAGAATTGCTTAGGGGTGGTCAACAGCTTGAACTCAATGCCCTCTTCCTGCGCATTCTCCACCTCTTCGCGGCGGGCGGGCATCTCCGCCTCGGAACGGCGGTAGATGATATAGACCTTGTCGGCGCCGAGCCTGAGTGCGCAGCGGGCCGAGTCCATAGCCACGTTGCCGCCACCGATGACCGCCACCTGCTTGCCCACCTTGACCGGTGTATCGTAGTCGGGGAAGAGGTATGCCTTCATCAGGTTGACGCGGGTGAGAAACTCGTTTGCCGAGTAGATGCCGTTGAGGTTCTCGCCTTCGATGTTCATGAACATGGGCAGCCCCGCGCCCGTGCCCAGGAAAACGGCATGATAGCCGTCAGCCAATATCTCGTCCAGCGTGGCTAATTTGCCCACCACCGAGTCCAGCTCGATTTTGACCCCCAGCGAGGCGACATAGTCGACCTCGGCCTGGACGATTTCCTTGGGCAGCCTGAACTCGGGGATGCCGTACATCAACACGCCGCCGGCGACGTGCAGGGCTTCAAAGATGGTGGCGCTGTGGCCCAGCTTGGCCAGGTCAGCCGCCGCCGTTAAGCCCGCGGGACCCGAGCCGACCACGGCTACCTTTTTTCCGCTGGGTTTGGGGGGCTTGGGAGGTTTGGCCACCCCCATATTAGCCCGCTCCCAGTCGGCGACAAAGCGCTCCAGGCGGCCGATGGCGATGGGGGCCTCTTTCTTGGCCAGCGAGCAGGTGGCTTCGCACTGGGACTCCTGGGGGCAGACCCGCCCGCAGATGCCGGGCAGGGCGTTCTTGCTCTTGAGTATCCGCACCGCTTCGGGCATATCGCCGTCGCGGATAGCCTGGATAAAGCCGGGAATGTCAATCTCTACCGGACAGCCGTCAACGCAATTGCGCTTGGGGCACTGGATACAGCGGCCGGCTTCTTTCTGAGCCTGCTTGAGGCTGTAGCCCAGCGCCACCTCGTTAAAGTTTTTGGCCCGTTTTCGGGGGGCCTGGCGGGGCATCGCCACCCGATTGAGATTCAGCTTCGGCATTTATTAACTCCTCAAGCAGAGTGACTTTTCTGCCACTCCTCGTAAGCGCACTTCTCTTCGCCCAGGTAGATACGCTGGCGGGCGGCCAGCAGGTCCCAGTCCACCTTATGCCCGTCGAAATCGGGGCCGTCGACGCAGGCAAACTTGGTCTCGCCGTCAACGGCTACCCGACAGCAGCCGCACATACCGGTGCCGTCGACCATAATCGGGTTGAGGCTGACGATGGTCTTGACCCCGAAGGGCAACGTGGTCAGGGAGCAGAACTTCATCATGACCACGGGGCCGATGGCGACAACGCGGTCGACTTTTTCGCCGCTTTCCAATAGCTCTTTTAGCGGCTCGGTGACGACACCCTTGCGCCCGTAGGAGCCGTCGTCGGTGGTCACTATCATCTGGTCGCTGACAGACTGCAACACGTCCTCCCAGAAAAGCAGCTCTTGGCTGCGCGCCCCCAGGATGGAGATAACCCTGTTACCCGCCTTTTTGAGCTCGCGGGCGACGGGGGCGACGGGGGCCGCCCCCACCCCACCGGCAACACAGACCACGGTACCGAACTTTTCGATTTCGGCGGGCACACCCAGCGGCCCGACGAAGTCGGCTATTGAGTCGCCCTCTTTGAGTAAAGCCAGGCGGGCGGTGGTGGCGCCCACCTCCATAAAGACGATGGTGACCGTGCCTTCTTTTTCGTCCCAGTCAGCGATGGTAAGGGGGATACGCTCGCCCTTTTCGTCAATCCTGACCACGACGAACTGCCCCGCCCGAGCCTTCTTGGCCACGGCCGGCGCATCCATCTTGAAAAGATGAATCTGGGGCACCAGGTCTTGCTTTAATAAAATCTTATACAAAGCGGCTCACCTCGAATCGAGATTACACTAAAAAGGCCACCCCTGAAGAGTTTTCAGAGATAGCCCTGTCGATAGTTTTTCATAAAGCTCAATCCATAAAGAGAGGATAGCAGCAAATCTCAAAAAATTCAAGCCGCTTTGAGCTTGAAACCCGTTGCCTAATCGGCGCTAAAGGTATATTATAGTAAGCACCGCATTTGCCCTAGAGAAAGGGGTGATTATTATTGCCAATCGCCAAGTTTGATTTAAGGGTCCGCATATCGATAAAAGTAATCTGCTGAGGTGTTAACGATGGTCGCTGAGCTTATTCACATTGGATTTGGTAATATACTAGCCATGAACAGGGTTATTTCCATAGCTTCGCCAAACTCCGCACCCACCAAACGAACTATTCAACAGGCTAAAAATAAGGGGCTGCTGATTGATATGACCAGCGGCCGAAGAACTAAAGCCGTTATCTTTACCGACAGCGGGCATATTATTCTGGGCGCCCTCGCCCCAGAAACCATTGCTGGTCGGCTGCAAGCCAGCCGAGGAGGCCCATTGCTGAAGCCAGAGCCAAGCGATGAAAAAGACGAACCCTAAAAACGAAACCCCTTTTAACCCCACCCCCAAACCGCTGCTTATCGTCCTCTCCGGTCCCTCCGGAGCGGGCAAAGACGCCGTCTTGAACCGAATGAAAACAGTGGGCCACCCTGCGAAATTTATCACCACCGCTACCACCCGAACCCAGCGGGCTAACGAAGAAGATAATGTCGCCTATCACTTTGTATCCGAGAAAGATTTCCAGAAGATGTTACAAAACAAGGAGCTGCTGGAATACGCCAATGTCTACGGGAACTGGTACGGCGTGCCCAGAGAACCGGTCAGGAAAGCCCTGGAGGCGGGGCAGGATGCCATAGTCAAGGTCGACGTGCAGGGGGCGGCTACGCTTAAAAAAATCCTGCCCGAGGCGGTTTTTATCTTTCTTGCGTCACCGACAACGGAGGAGCTCGAGACCAGGCTGAGGGAGCGCCAGACGGAATCTGAGCTCGACTGCGACCTGCGTCTGAAGACCGCCGCTGAAGAGATGAAGCAGCTACACCTCTTTGACTATATCGTGTTCAACGAGCGGAATGAAATCGAGCGGGCGGCATCAGCCATCGAAGCCATTATCACCGCCGAAAAGTGCCGCCGCACCCCACGGGAAATAAGCCTCTAAGTCCGGCTAGAATACCATTTTGAGCAGCCAGGCGAAGAGATAACCCAGCCCCCCGCAGATAGGGAAGGTCAGTATCCAGGCCACCACGATATTGCCCGCCACCCCCCAGCGCACCGCCGAAAACCGCCGTGTAGACCCTACCCCCATAATGGCTGAGCTAGCGCAGTGGGTGGTGCTCACCGGGATACCCAGATGCGAGGCCGCCTCAATAACCCCCGCCGCTGAGAGATTGGCGGCAAAGCCGTGAATCGGCTGCAGGTCGGCGACCTTGAATCCTATTGTCTTGATCACCCGCCAGCCGCCAAAAGCCATCCCCGAGCTTATGGCTAAAGCTGATATGCCGATGACCCACCAGGGGATTTTGTCCCAAAGAGTGGCCTGACCGGTATAAATCACCAGCGCCATAGTGATAACGCCGATGGGCATCTGGCCGTCGTTCTTGCCGTGGCTGTAGGCCAGAAAGGCGGCGGTAAGCCACTGCAAACGGCTGAAAATGATTCTCATACGGGCGGGAGCGCTCTGCCGGAAAACCCAGAACAGGACGACCATGACGGCAAAGCCGCCGATAAAGCCGAGGACGGGAGCCGCCACCACCGACGACAGCACCCGCTGCATGACACCCCATTGTATGGCTTCTAAGCCTACCGTGGCGGCGCCGGCGGCGGCCAGCCCGCTGACAAAGCCGTGGGTTATGCTTACCGGCAGACCCAGGTAGGTTGCTGCACCCCCCCAAACGATAACCGCGGCTAAGGCGGCAATCACCGTCAGGTAGGATATCGCGTCCGGGACCAGAATCCCTTTGCCGATGGTGCGAGCCACCGCCAGACCGCTGGCGGCGCCGGCAAAATTGAAGACGGCGGCCAGCATTACCGCATTGCGGGGGGAAATAGCCCGGGAGCCGACCGAAGCACCGATGGCGTTGGCGGCGTCGTTGAAGCCGTTGACCAGGCCAAAGCCAACAGCAAAGACAACAATAATTATCAGGTAACCGAGGGCAAAATCAGGCATGCTTGATGGCTACCCCTTCAAGGACGTCAGCCACATCCTCGCACCTGTCGGTGGCGCTTTCCATATGGGCGTAAATCTCGCGCCACTTGATAACATCAGCTATATCGGACGAATCGGCAAAGAGCTCAGCCATCGCCGAACGGTATACCCTGTCGGCGACGTTTTCCAGGCGGTTAATCTCGACACAGCGCTTGAGGACCTGGCTTAAGACGATGTGCTTCCTGATCTGGGGCATTACCTTCTCTACTTCTTCCGCCGCCTGCACGATAATGCCAGCCAGTTCCTTAGCCCGGGGGCCGGGGCGACTTACCTTGTAGAGAAGCATAGAGTCAGCCGCCGCGTGAATAAAGTCGATGATGTCATCCAGGGAATGAGCCAGCTGGACTATATCTTCCCGGTCGAAGGGGGTGACGAAGGTGCGGTTCAGCCGCGCCATAATGTCGTGGGTGATGATATCCCCCTTGTGCTCAAGCTCGGTTATCTCGTCGACGCTACCCTCGACGTGTTCCCAGCTATCGACCATCTCCTTGAGCCGGTGAGCCGCTTCTACCACGTTTTGCGCGCTCGCCTGAAAGAGGTCGAAGAACTTTTCTTCACGGGGAATAAAGGGGAACTTCACGCCCGACACCTCCTTTGCCCGCCGCGGGCATACAGAATAAACGCCCTTTGGAAATCAGGAGTATAAAAGAGGAAATTGGTCATCATGGCTCCACCGTGAGTTTAGTTGAGGGTTAAATAATTGTCAAGCTATATAAGGTTATTGACAGACAGCGCTCGGGGGCATAAACTTACCAAATTGTGGGCTATAAAATTGCGGACTTTAGTGTTAAAATCGGGTAAACTAGAATATGCAAGATAACTACCGACCCAAACCCGGCGACAGGATTTTCCGTCCCCGCCGCATCAAACGCGATAGGCTGAGGCGGGTGCTGGGTATCCCCGCCCTGTTCAGCGCCGGCTACGGGAATGTTGGTTCGTCTATTTATTACGCCCTGGGTATCGTCGCCGTGGTAGCCCTGGGGGCTACCCCGATAGCCCTGGGTATCGCCGGCATCCTCTTCATATTCACCGCCCTTACCTATGCCGAAGGCACCGCCATGTTCCCTGAAGCCGGTGGCTCGGCCAGCTTTGCCCGTCACGGCTTTAACGACCTGGCTGGCTTTATCGCCGGCTGGGCATTAATGCTGAGCTATATCGTTACTATCTCCATATCAGCCTTTACCATCCCTCCCTACCTCGGCTTCTTCTGGGAACCATTTAAGGTAGACCCTGTCCTGGGTACAGCCACCTCTATGGGCATCG
>SOKR01000115.1 GCA_004375675.1 Dehalococcoidia bacterium | reverse complement strand
TGGCCGTAGCAGGCGGTGGGGCGGTATATGGGGCGGCGCAGGTCGAGGGTGCGGATGATGGCTTCGGGCCTGAGGTCGAAGTGCTGGTTTATCAGCTTGAGCAGGCTTTCGTTATCAACCTTTGCCGTGCCGAAGGTTTCCACCGAGACGGAGAGGGGGTGGGCGACGCCGATGGAGTAAGAAATCTGGATTTCAAGCCTCTCCGCGAGGCCGGCAGCGACGATGTTCTTGGCTATGTAGCGGGCCATATAGGTTGCCGAGCGGTCGACCTTGGTCGGGTCTTTGCCGGAGAAGCTGCCGCCGCCGTGGCGGGCGATGCCGCCGTAGCTATCGACGAGGAGCTTGCGGCCGGTAAATCCGGTATCGGATACGGGGCCGCCGATGACGAAGCGGCCGGTGGCGTTGACATAGTATCTGGTTTTATCGTCTATCAGCTTGGTGGGGATGACCTTCTTAATGACCTTATCGATTATATCTTTGGTAATCCGCTCCTGGCTGACATCGGGGTCGTGCTGGGCGCCCATAACGACGCTGTCTATGCGCCGGGGAGCACCATTCTTATACTCCACGGTGACCTGCGATTTGCCGTCGGGGCGGAGGTAGGGCAGGGTATTATTCTTTCTCACCTGAGCTAATCGCTGGCAGAGCTTGTGCGCCAGGGAGATGGGGAGAGGCATAAGCTCGGGTGTTTCGTTGCAGGCAAAGCCCACCATCATCCCCTGGTCGCCGGCGCCGACTTTATCGAGCTCGTTGGCCGAAGCCGCCCTGGCTTCCTGCGATTTATCCACGCCCAGGGCGATGTCCCGGGACTGCTCCTTGATGGAGACCATTATGCCGCAGGCCTGGTATTCAAAGCCGTATTCGGGGTCGGTATAGCCGACTTCGCGGACTACCTCGCGCACTATCTGGGGAATCTCGACGTAGCAACTGGTGGTAATCTCGCCGAGGACGATTATCAGGCCGTTGGTTACCGCTGTCTCGCAGGCTACGCGGGCATAGGGGTCTTTGGCCAGAATGGCGTCGAGGACGGCGTCCGATATCTGGTCGCAAAGTTTATCCGGGTGGCCTTCGGCAACCGACTCCGAGGTGAGCATATAGACGGGCGAACTGCTAAAACTGCTTGGCATTTCTCTCCCTTTCTACGTCCCCTGCTCCCAGCTGGCCAGGTATCGCTTTTGCTCCGGGGTCAGGGTATCGATATTAACGCCCATGGACTTTAGTTTCAGGCGGGCTACCTGTTTATCTATTTCTTCGGGCACCGGGTAGACCTTAATTTTAAGGTTTGCCTTATTCTTTACCAGATGTTCCAGACAGAGGGCCTGGTTGGCGAAGCTCATATCCATAACGGTAGCGGGGTGCCCTTCGGCGGCGGCCAGATTGACCACCCTGCCCTCCGCCAGCAGGTAAAGGCGGCGGCCGTCTTTCAGGGTGTACTCGTCAACGAAGGGCTTTATCTGCCGCTGGTTGCGAGTGAGGCTTTCCAGGGCCGGGATGTTTATCTCGACATCGAAATGGCCGCTGTTGGCCAGTATGGCTCCGTCCTTCATCACCGCCAAGGAGGCTTTATCGATAACGTTGATATCACCGGTGATGGTAATGAAGACATCGCCTATTTTAGCGGCTTCGACGATGGGCATGACCCGGAAGCCGTCCATGACCGCCTCCAGCGCCCGCACCGGCTCGACCTCGGTGACGATTACCTGCGCCCCCAGCCCCTTGGCTCTCAGGGCGGCGCCGTGCCCGCACCAGCCGTAGCCGCAGACTACCACCTTCTTGCCCGCCCAGAGGATATTGGTGGCGCGGGTTATGCCGTCGATGGTGCTCTGGCCCGTCCCGTAGCGGTTGTCGAAGAGGTATTTGGTCGGGGCGTCGTTGACGGCAATCATGGGGTATTTCAGCTTGCCCGCTCGCTCCAGGCTGCGCAGCCGGATGACGCCGGTGGTGGTCTCTTCGGTGCCGCCGATGACACCGCCGATTAGCTCGGTCCGTTTGGTGTGCAGGGTGGTAACCAGGTCGGCGCCGTCGTCCACGCTGAGCTGTGGTTTATGGTCTAGGGTGGTGTTGATGTGTTTATAGTATGTTTTCTCGTCCTCTCCCCTGATGGCGTTGACGGGGATGCCGTCTTCCACCAGGGCGGCGGCGACATCGTCCTGGGTGCTCAAAGGGTTGGCGGCGCAGAGCACGACCTCGGCTCCGCCTTCTTTGAGAGTCAGCACCAGGTTAGCCGTCTCGGTGGTTACGTGGAGGCAGGCCGAGACGCGGATGCCTTTTAGCGGCTTCTCTTTGGCGAATCTGGCCCTGATTAGCTTGATAACCGGCATTTCGCGGTAAGCCCACTCTATTCGCTGTTGGCCGGCTTCGGCTAAAGCCGGGTCTTTGATGTCGTAGTTATTTTTTATCAACTTCTCTCCTATTTAAAACTCCAGCTTTAAGGTTACTATCTCAAAAGGCTTGACCTCAAGGCTGAAGCGGTTGCCCTCAAAGGGCAATTCGCCTTCTTCTCTTTCCAGCAGGTCGACCATGGTCAGCCTCTTAATGTCTTTGAATAGCTCCACTTCGGCCCGGGTGGTCTCTCCCGTGGTCTCGAAGAAGCGCAGGATGACGGCGTCGCTGTCTTCGGCTTTTTTGAGGGCGGAGAGGATAAGGTTGTGGGGGGAGAGCTTGATAAACGAGAGTTCGGCGGGCAGCTCACCGCTGGCGTTAGCCTGGGTGGCGATGGGCCTGTGGTTGAATTCCAGCGCCTGTTTGTACATCTCAGCCTGCCGCCAGTCGCCGTCGTGGGGCTGCACGGCGTATTCGAAGGTGTAGGGCCTCAGCTCCAGGGCGTCGGGGGTGGGGACTAAAGGTCCGGCCACGCCGTCGGCGGAGAGCCCGTATACCCCCCGGAGAAGGGTGATATAGGTGGCGGTGCCCACCTTTTCCGCCGCGGGCAGCCCCTTGTTCATAAAGGTTACGCCGCGCGTGCCGTCGCTGACATCGAACCAGCTCAAGAAATTGGGTATGCCCGAGGGTTTGGCGCCCTCGCCGGGGATAAAAAACTCGGTCGGCTCGGGAATGACGCCGAACTGCGTCTCACGGAAGTAGACCTTCCGTTCTATCCCGGTATCGAACTTGACCCTCAGCCTTATGTTGGGGTATTTGTTGTCAATCCGGGTGATAAATTCCAGGCGGGGGATGTCGGCGTAGATTATGACCTCTTTGGTGATATCCAGCGTTTTGTAGTTATAGATTATGGGGGGGAACCTTTCTTTAAGCCGGTAGGGCCAGGTGAGGCAGTAGTACTCGTTTTCAAAGATTATCCTTGCCCTTGAGCCCTCTTTTTCGATGCGGAAGCCTTTGGGCTTGAAGTTGCCGTATTTTATGCCTTCGCCCGATTCGCTCTTGATGAGCTCAGGATAAAATCGGCTGCGGTGGTAGTAAAGGTCGCCGACTTCATCCTCGATGACAAGCTCGTTGCCGCTTAAGATACGGTTGCCATCCCTGTCGTCGACCTCAATTATCCCGCTCTGGTCGTCCACTTTGAGGCGGAAAAAGGGCGTTTCTATCTCGTTGCCCTTGATTTTTATTCCTCCCGACGGTTTCTTTTGGCGGGGGGCGGGTTTGTGCACCTTGTAGCCCAGCGGGGGGGCGTCGGCGATAAAACCACCTTTAGCCGATTCGACCCAGTTCCGGGTGGGCCAGGGGAGGGGGTTGAAGACGGCGGTGCCTTCGCCCCCGGTGTTTATTCTCTCCGCGATGTAGATTAGAGATTCGCTGAGGAGCTGGTTGAGTTTGCCCTTGAGAGAAGCAAAAACCTCTCTCACTTCTTCGTAGATTTTATCCACGCCGCAGCCGGTGATTATATCGTGGAAGGCGATGAGCAGGGCTTTTTCCCAGGCTTCACGGAAGTCGTCGGTGGGATATTTAGCGCCGAGGAGCCAGGCAATGGTGGCGAATTCCTCGGCGGTGGTGAGCAATTCCTCGCACTCCCGGGCGTTCTGCACTATCCAGGCGCGGCTGGAGCATACCTGGGGAAAGACCGCCACCAGTTCGTCGTCGTAGAGTTCGCCCTCTATTACTCCCGGCTTTTTGTCGCAGCTCTCCAGCGCCTGGAAGAACTCCCCGGGGGTGGCGATCTTCATCTTAACGGCGGGGTTATGCCGGTTCCACTTCTTTACCGCGGGGAGGATTTCGGGCTGCGGCGGCATGGAGCCGCTGCCGCAGGGCATGAGGATATTGGGGGTGCAGGCGTATTTCTTAAGCTTGGCCAGTGATTGTTCCCACTGGTCGATGTTCAGCCCCGCCCGGTAACCCAGGGGGAACCAGTGAGCCAGAATGGTGGTTCCGTCCAGCCCTTTCCAGAGGAATTCGCTTTCCGTGATGTCGGTGCGGGCGCCCCGTCGGAAAGCCAGCCATTGGTAGCCCGCTTTCTTATATATTTGGGGGAGCTGGGCGTTCATGCCGAAGCTATCGGCGGCCCAGGCCACGGGGACATCGACACCTAATTTTTCCTTACAGTATCTCTTGCCGACCAGGATATCCCTTATCAGCACCTCGCCGTTGGGCAGCATGGTATCGGCCATAAGGTATTGACCGTCGACTATCTCTAGTCTGCCCGCCTTTATCATCTTCTTGATGCCCTTGAAGAGGCTGGGGTTTCTCTTCTCCATCTCTTTGAGCAGGAAGGCTTGCTCCAGGCAGAACTTGAATTCCGGGGCTTTCATCAGCTCCAGAGCCTGCTCCAGGATGGTCTCGTTTATCTTGAGGTACTCTTCCTTGGAGAAAGCCCAGGCGACATCATAATGAGTATGGGGCACCAGATAAGCCGTTGGCATCCAAAACCTCCGCTTAAGCTGATTATACTATACTTTTTAAGCCTCGGTGTTTAGCCAGTCTTGCAGCTCCGCCATCACCTGCGGGTGGTTGGTCCGGGTCAGGGTTACCAGCTTTACCTGGGGCTGATTCTTAATGGCGTCGGCGCAGGGGTTGGGGTTGAGCATAATGGTTGCCAGCAGCCTCTTGCCGCTGTTTAGTATGTTCAGCACCGCCTCCCTGAATTTGGCCGAGAATAGCTCCATCTTGCCGATTTCGTCGATGACCACCAGCTCGCACTCCTTGACTGCCCGGTTGACGGCGGCGACGCCTACCTTATCCAGGCTTTCGACGTCGACGCCGTACTTGCTTACCCGATGCGGGCTTTTGAAGTAGAGGTGAGAGAGCACCGCCGTTTCTCCGTCCAGGGTGACCAGCCGGAAGCCCTGCCTGACCCCCCGGCTCTTTATCTCCTCGGTGTAGAAGCCGCCGGCCTTGATTTCCAGCCTGGCGATGGCCTGCTTGATGAGCCTGGTCTTGCCGCTTCCCGGCGGGCCGGTGAGCAGAAAGATTGACTTCATCGGCTCTTACCGCTCTTTTGGGTGACTTGAGCCTTTCTTCTCAGCTTAAGCTTTTTCCTCTGGCGCCGATGTTTCAGGTTGGCTACCCTTTTTCTCT
>SOKR01000107.1 GCA_004375675.1 Dehalococcoidia bacterium | reverse complement strand
ATGGTGGCGGCCGAGACCGCCCGTAATGCCATTATCGCCGTGGGTATAGCCGCCGCAGGCATACTCCTCTATATTACCTGGGCCTTTCGCAAGATGCCAAAGCCCTTCCATTACGGCGTCTGCGCCATAATCGCCCTGGTGCACGATGTGGTGGTGGTGGTGGGGATTTTCGCCATACTCGGCGCCATAATGAACTGGGAAATAAACCTGATGTTCATCACCGGCGTTTTAGCCGTCATCGGCTACAGCATCAACAACACGGTGGTCGTCTTCGACCGGATACGGGAGAACCTGAAGAGGGGCATAAGCGCCAACTTCGAGATGGTGGTCAACAACAGCCTGGTGGAGACCCTGAGCCGTTCCATGAACACCAGCCTGACCACCATGCTGGTGGTAGTAGCTCTGCTGCTCTTCGTCGGCGCCACCATCCAGAACTTCGCCATAGTACTGCTCATCGGCATCATCACCGGCACCTACAGCTCACTCTTTATCGCCCCCAACCTGCTGATAATTTGGGAGAAGGGGGAGTGGGGCCGGCTCATCCTGCTACCCCAAACTAAAGCCAAAGAGGCGTAAGCTATGCTGGCCACCAAGGAGAACGCAGCTAAGCTATCTATCGTTGCCGTTAGCTTCCTGATAGCGATGAAAGTAGTGGCCAGTATCGTTACCGGCAGTATCGCCATCAGGGCTGACGCCATCCACAGCGTTATCGACCTGGTGGGGGCGATTGTCGGCTTCATCGGCATCAAGATTGCCGACCGGCCCCCCGACAGGCAGCACCCCTTCGGCCACGGCAAGGCGGAGAACATCGCCGGCGTGGTCATCGCTTCCCTGATATTCATTGCCGCGGGCACCATCGCCTACCAGGCAATCACCCGTCTTATCAGCGGCGCTACTGTAGAGTTAATCGCCGTAGGCATCTACGTGACGGCGGCGGCTATCGCCATCAACCTGGCTATTTCCTGGTACATGATGAGAGTAGCCCGCGCCACCGATTCCGTAGCCTTAGAAGCCACCGCCCGCGACCTGACGGCTGACGTGCTCAGCTCGGTGGCGGTGCTGGTGGGGTTGATTCTGGTCAGGCTCACCGGTGTCGCCCTGCTCGACCCCATCGTCGCCCTGCTGGTGGCGATATTAATCTTCCGCACCGCCTTCCTGACTATGAAAAAGTCTTTCGGCGGCTTGCTTGACACCAGGTTGCCCCGGCCGGAAGAGAGGAAGATAATTGCCTGCCTCGGCAAGCATAGCGGACAACTGGTGGGCTTTCACAAGATACGCACCCGCAAGGCGGGAAGTCAGCGCTATATCGACTTCCACCTGGTGGTGTCCAAGGATGTCAGCGTAGAAAAGGCGCACCAGCTATGCGACGAGCTGGAGCAGCAAATAGAAGCCAGGCTTTCCTATACCAGCGTCACCATTCACATCGAGCCCTGCGACGGCAAGTGTGAGCAGTGCTCTCTCACCCCCGACATCTGCCAGCGCGTCTAGCCGAGTCTATGTATCTTCTTTATCTCCGCTATAAGGCTCTCGATGTTCGGCGGCTCAGCGCGGCGCGGCGGCGCGCCCGAGAGGTCGTCGCCAGCCTTGCCGAGCAAAACGTCAAAAGTAGCTTTTACCGAAGCGGCCAGGGCTTCGAGGTTGTAACCCCCCTCCAGGGTCAGCGCCAGACGCCCGCCGCAAAGCTCGTCGGAAAGCTCCTTGATAATCCCCGCCATCCGGGCAAAGCCGCCAACGCTCACCTGCATCATGGCCAGCGGGTCGGCCCAGTGGCCGTCATAGCCGGTGGAGACTAAAATAAGCTGGGGGTTAAACCTGCGGGCGGCGGGGGCGATAACCTGCTCAAAGACGGCCAGGTATTCGTCGTCGCCGCAGCCGGCGGGCATTGGTATATTAAGGTTGGTCCCCCTCCCCTCCCCGCTGCCGGTCTCACCGATATCCCCCGTCCCCGGATAGAAGGGGTACTCGTGGGTGGAGACATACATCACCCGCGGATTATCGTAAAAAGTTCCCTGCGTGCCGTTGCCGTGGTGAACATCGAAGTCGATGATAAGGATGCGTTCCAGTTTATATTTTTTAAGGGCGTATTCGGCGGCGATAGCGATATTGTTAAAGAGGCAAAAGCCCATAGCCTGACCGGAGGTGGCGTGGTGGCCCGGGGGCCTGACCAGGGCGAAGGCGTTAGCCACCTCCCCACCCATCACCACCTCCGTCGCCCGGATAACGCCGCCGGCGGCATAGAGCGCCGCCTGGTAGGAGTCCGCCGACATCACCGTATCGGCGTCGAGCCAGCCGCCGCCACCAGCGGCTTTTTCCTCAATCTCTTTGATATATTGCCTCTGGTGGACAAGGGCTATTTCGTCAATCGAGGCGGGGCGGGGCTCGATCGGGGTCAGCTTTGATTTTAGTCCCGTTTCCTCCAGGTAAGAGGTAGCCGCCTCCAGACGGGCGGCGACCTCCACGTGCTGCCCGGTGTCGTGCTTGAGGTAGATGGGGTGATAGACATAGCCTGTTGCCATAATCGCTCCTGTTTCGATGATAACAGATGTAAGCTATATGGGCAAAGGCTGCCCTCCAGGTTTTTGTCCCACCCAATACCCACCCTACAGGGGTTAAACTCCTATAAACCTCTCATTTTTGGGGGTTTTAAAGGGGGCAAAAGCCCCCTTTTTCCTTAAAAGGGCGGAGGGCGGGAATAGATAAAATCGGGGTGGGGAGGAAGAAAAACCCGCCAATTGAGTTTATCCACCCGATGGATTATACTGTTTGACAGTGGTTGGAGGTGACGCATGCTGGACGTGGCCAAGCTCGAGCTAACGCTTAACGGCAAACCGATAATCAACGATTTAAGCCTGCACGTTGACAAGGGCGAAATCCACGGCATCCTGGGCGAAAACGGCACGGGCAAGACCACCATCGCCAACCTGATCATGGGGACTAATAACTACAAGCCCACCGCCGGCAAGATTATCTTTGAGGGCCAGGATATCAGTGGGCTCTCTGTTTCCCAGCGGGCGCAGAAGGGCATAACCCTCGCCTGGCAGGAGCCAGCGCGGGTGGAGGGGCTGACGGTAAGAGACTACCTCGCTTTGAGCAGCCGTAACGGCCAGGCCGACCAGCCCGAGCGCTTTCTGTTGATGGTGGGGCTGGAGCCGGCGCAATATATGGACAGAGACATCGACGCCACCTTAAGCGGCGGCGAGCGGAAAAGGATTGAGATGGCCTCGGTGCTGGCGATGCGTCCCAAACTAGCCATACTGGATGAGCCCGACTCGGGCATAGATATCGTCGCCCTGCCCCTGCTGCTCAACAGCATCATCGAGATGAACAAACAGGGCTCGTCGGTCCTGCTCATCACCCACAGCGAAAGGGTGACCGAAATCTCCCACCGCGTTTCGATACTATGCGCGGGCACCATAATCCGGACGGGCCCGCCGTCGGAAAGCAGCCAGTGGTTCAAGGATAACTGCCAAACCTGCCTCCATATCAATGAGCCAGAGCACACTAACTAAGATGATTGGCAACTCAGTAGAAAAAGAATACCAGGGGATGATTGACGCCTACGAGAAGGCGGGCGGCGATAAGCGCGTATTGCAGACTAAAGATGTCGCCAAGCTGGTCGTGCACGAAAATAAAGTGCTGGCCAACGACCCCATCAAGGGCTTGAAGATAGAGACCAAAGAAACCAAAAGCGGCGTCAGCGTCAAGCTCACCGTGGAAGAGGGCGCCAAGATAGCCCGCCCCGTCCACCTCTGTTTCGGCCTCCTGCCCAAGGAAGGCCTGCAGGAAATCATCATGAAGGTGGACGCCCAAGATAACAGCCAGGTCAGCGTTATCGCCCACTGCATCTTCCCCAACGCCGTCAAGGTCATCCACAAGATGGACGCCGACATTGAAATCGGTGCCAACGCCCGCTTTGACTATAAGGAGACTCACTATCACGGCGAGGACGGCGGCATCGAGGTCATCCCCAAAGCCAAGGTGAAGGTGGGCAAGGGCGGCATATGGCAGAGCACCTTTGCCCTGAGCCAGGGGATGGTGGGCAAGCTGGACTACGACTTCGAGGTCTTCTGCCAGGAAAAGGCAATCGCCGAACTGACGGTGAAAGTCTACGGCAAGGGAAACGACGATATCAAGGTATGGGAAAAAATTCACCTGAACGGAGCCGGCGCCAGGGGGCTGGCCAAGAGCCGGGTGGTGCTGGGCGATAAAGCCAGGGCCGAGGTCAGGGGCGAGACCTACGGCAACGCCCCCTACGCCCGCGGACACGTTGACTGCATAGAGCTGGTCAACGGCACCGAAGCCGTGGCCAGGGCGATACCCATCGTCTCGGTAACCAACGACAAGGCCAAGGTAACCCACGAGGCGGCTATCGGCAGCATCGACCGCAAGCAGGTCGAAACCCTGATGGCGCGGGGGCTGGACGAGGACAAGGCGGTGGACGTTATCGTCAAGGGTATATTGAGGTAATCGCAAGAGAATGTCCTTGGACTTAACCAAGGTGGCGGCGCAGGTGGGCAACATGGTCGCCAGGCTGAAAGCCAGCGGCGAGGAAAGACGAAAGCGCCTGCAAACCGCCCTCGATACCCTCAACGACAAGTCGCTTGACCTCGAAGGCTTAAAGAAAAAAATAGACTCTAGCCAGACAACCTGGCTGGTGGCGGGCCTGACCGACGGGCTTGAGAACTGCTATAAAGCCCCACCCCTCCCCCCGGAGTTCTCGGTTCTGGCCACCGACGGCTCTCATATCGATGTCGACCGCCACCAGTCTACTCGCTGTTATTTAATCAACATCGGCGCCGTGGCGCTGGGCTACGGCGAAAATCCAAAAGCCCTTCTAGACAGCTCCCCCGCGCTCTATTTCGGGGACGAGGAGCTGGTCATCGCCCCAAACGGCGGGGGGCGTGGGCAGCCGATAGAAGGCGTCCTGCTGGGCATAAAGCGCGCCGTGGACGAGTGCCACCGTCTGGCGGAGCTGGCCAAAGAGCTGCCCAAAGATAGCTCGGCGCTGGCGCTGGTGGACGGTTCGCTGATTCTCTGGGGGCTGGCGGGGCAGACCTACCCCGATTTCGTCACCGAGGCGCTTTTGACCAAGGGCTTTCTCCTCCACCTTGAGGAGATAAGAAGGCTCAATGCAGATAAGCGCCTAGCTCTGGCCAGCTATATCAGCTTCCCCCGCTCCACCGACGTGGTCAACGCCCTGAGGGTGGCGCTCTGTCCCCGCGAGACTATCGATACCGACAAAGATTGCGGGGAGTGCACTTCGAGGGAATGCGAGGCGGTGGCGGGCGTCCAGGACCGGGAGCTTTTTGCTAATACTCTGGAGGAAGGCGAAAGGTCGGCGCTCTTTAGCAGCCGGTCTTCCATCGTGCAGAAGCACTACGGCGGGCACTGGGTCCATTTCTTTTACTTGAGGGTGGACGATGAAATAGCGCGGGTGGAGATTCCGCAGTGGGTAGCTCAAGACGAAAGCCTGCTCAACC
>SOKR01000025.1 GCA_004375675.1 Dehalococcoidia bacterium | reverse complement strand
CGGCTGGGATAAAAATGGAAACCCGACGGCGGCTAAACTAAAAGAATTGGGGCTGGCGTAAGAATCCAGCCGCCTTAAGCCGGTAGGCGCAGCAGACTGCGGGCGTTGTCGGCGAATATCTGCTTCTTTTCGTTGTCGGTTATCTCCATGGCTTCAATAGCACTTATGGTCTGGCGATAGCTCCTAACACCACGCTCATAGTCCCCCAGGGGCATATCCGCCCCAAAGACCAGGTGGTCGGCGCCCCAGAAGTGATAGGCCAGCATCAGGGCGGGGGTGTTGCCGTGAATGGCCGTGTCGTTGTAGAACATCTTGTAGTATTCCAGCGGGGTCTTGGGGAGGTCGTGCAAGTACGCCGCCTCTTTTTGATAGGTCCTATCCTGATAACCGTAATGCTGCAGTATCCTCTGTTCATAGTAGGGGACCATGCCGCCGCAGTGATGGGTAATCACTTTTAAGTTCGGATATTTTTCCAGAATCCCGCTAAATACTAAGCGGGTCATCGCCGCCGTGGTCTCGTAAGGCCAGCCGAATATGCTGGCTATCATGTATTTCGATGCCTTTTCGGTCTTGTAGTCGGTGAAGTCGTCACCCCGCCAGGGATGGATGTATATCGGCAGGTCGTATTTAGCCATCTTTTCGAAAAGCGGCCGGAACTCCGGGGAGTCCAGTGGCTTATCGTTGATATTGCTGTGTAGATAGATACCTCTGAACCCCAGCTCATTGATTGCCCGGTCAGCCTCTTTCATAGCCGCTTCGATGTTATTCATGGGAAGCAGGGCAATGGCGGCCACAAATCTATCTTGGTATTTCAGGACCAGTTCCGCCATCTCATCATTGGCCATCTTCGCCAGCTCCACCGCTTTTTCAGGGTCGGCAAAGGCCTCCAGTGGTGGGACCGGCCCGACGGTCAGCACCTGCACCAGGGGCTGGTACATGTCCATGATGCGGAATCTCTCCTCCATGTCGAAGAGCGGGGTTACTTTGCCCAGTAGCGGTTTATAGAATTTCGGGTAGTCTTTACGCAGGGTTTCGGTGTATCTGGGGGGTGAAATGTGGGCGTAGGCGTCAATCTTTAGCGAATAAGGATTCCCCAAGATTTCCCTCTTTCTAAGCTAAACAATTTTACCTATTCTATCACAAACTGCCAACGGTGTGGGGACTAAGCCTGGTAGTGTTAGTTTGGCCTTTCACAAGACTATCTCCTCCCATCGTCGCCACTACATTTTTCACGCGTGGGGGGCACAAAAAGAACTGGCAGCGGAGGGATTTGAACCCACGACCAAAGGCTTATGAGTCCTCTGCTCTACCACTGAGCTACGCTGCCACAGGCAGAATATAGCACGCTTGGCTTTCTGGTGTCAATTCCACCTTTTAATAATATGCACGGCGGTAGCTTTGAAAGTGGCGTAAATCTTCTTATCAACGGCCAGGTCGAGGTCTTCCGCCGACCTCTTGGTGACGACGGCGAAGAGGGGGAAGCCGCAGGCGACTTCGACCCTGACCAGCGCGCCGATGGGGAAGGTTTTGGCTATGCTGCCTTCGAAGGTATTACGGGCGCTGCTGGCGTCTTTATGGAGGGCTAGGGTGACATCCTCGGGGCGGATAAGGGCGTGGACTTCGGCGCCTATGGGGTAGTCCGAGATTGCCTGGATGAGAGCGCCGTTGACATCAATGGTGACCAACTCTTCGTCTCTATTGACGATTACCCCGCTTAAGATATTATCGACGCCGACGAATTCGGCGACTTCCTTGTTTCCCGGGGTGCTGAAGATATCGCCGGGGCTGCCCATCTGGAGCAAACGGCCGTTCATCATTACGCCTATCCTTCCCGCCAGGCGCTGGCCCTGCGACATATTATGGGTGGCCATGACCACCGTTGTCTTCCCTTCAGCGATGATATGCGCCAGCACCTCTTCAATTTTTGCCGTGGAGACGGGGTCGAGGTTGGCCGTGGGCTCGTCGAGGAAGAGCACCTCGGGGGCAATCGCCAGGGCGCGGGCGATGGCTACCCGCTGGGTTTCGCCGCCCGATAGGGTGCGGGCGTTGCGTTTGGCGTATTGAGCCATGCCCGACAGCTCTAATGCCTGGTTTACCCGCTGGCGGAGGGCGGGCTCTTTTTCCTTTCTCCATTTAAGTCCGCAGGCGACATTATCATAAACGCTCATATTGAAGACCACCGGCTTCTGGAGGACGAAAGCCATACGGCGGCGCGCCTTTAGCCTGAGGCTCTTGTTGGCGGTAACGTCCCTGCCGTCGAAGCGGATGCTGCCCGCGGCCGGCGTTTCGAGCAGGTCGAGGAGGCGGAGCAGCGTCGTCTTGCCGGCACCGGTGGGCCCGATGAGGGCGAAGACCTCGCCCGCCTCGATATCGAGGCTGACATCTTTGAGGACATCCTGCCCGCCGTATTTCTGGCCGATATTCAACGTTTCTATTAGCGCCATTTTACCTCTGCTGAATCCTGTTGAGCACGATGTTTATTATCAGGGCGATGACGATGAGGATTATGCCCAGCGCCAGCGCCAGTTCCAGGTCGCCCTTGGAGGTTTCCAGCGATATGGCCGTGGTGATGGTGCGGGTAAAGCCCTGTATGTTGCCGCCGACCATTAATGATAAGCCGACCTCGGAGATTGCCCGCCCGAAGCCCATAATCAGCGCCGCCAGCACGGCGAAGCGGGCTTCCCGGATGGTTACTGCCGCCATCTGGAAGCGGCTGGCGCCGAGGGAGACGGCGGTATCGGCGATGGACTTATCGACGCCGCTTAAAGCGGAGATGGTGAGCCCGAGCATAATCGGGGATATCAGTATTACCTGGCCGATGACCATGACGATGGGGGTGAATAAAATATCTAATCCGCCTATGGGTCCGGCGCTGGAGAAGAGGACGAAGACGAAAAGACCCACCGCCACCGTGGGCAGGCTGAACATGGTCTGGATGATGTTTATCAGCGTACGCTTGCCGCGGAATTTGTTGAAGTGGATGACCGTGGCCAGCGGCAGGCATATCAGGGCGGCCAGGGTGGAGGAGGTCGCCGAAATTGCCAGCGACCTCCCCGCTATCGCCATGACCTCGGGGTCAAAGGATATTATCAGTTTTAGTGCGGTAACCAGTCCGTCCCACAGTTCGGTCAATTTGTGCTAACTCCTATTGTTTTTATGACATCGGTTCAGCCCCGGCGCAGGGGGCGAACAACTGCATGCCGTATTCATCGACGCCGTAGTTTCCGATAAGCTCCTGAATCTCGGGTGAGGTGAGGAAAGCCACCATGTTGTTGGCCATCTCGATGTTGGTGTTGGGGTCGCTTTCCGGGTTGACGGCAATCACCGAGTAGACATTGAGCAATATGGCTCCCTCCTGTACTATGGGCACCAGCGCCAGTTCGCTTTGGTAGGAGAGGAAGGTGCCCATATCGGTGAGGGTGTAGCCGCCCATCTCGCTGGCCATGAGCAGGGTCGCCCCCATGCCCTTGCCCCCTTCCACGTACCACCGTCCGGCCGTCCTGACCTCTTCGTAGTCATAGCCGGCGGATGCCCAGATTGCCTTCTCTTTGCCGTGCGTTCCCGAGTCGTCGCCGCGGGAGATAAAGCGGGCGCTCGCCGACTGGTAGAGCGTCTGGAAGGCGTCTTCGGGGCTCATGTCTTTAATGCCGGCGGGGTCATCGGGGGGGCCGACGATGAGGAAGTAGTTGTAGGCGAAGGGGGCGCGTTCTACGCCGTAGCCATCGGCGACGAACTGCTCTTCACGGGACTTGGAGTGAACGGCGATGATATCAATGTCCCCTCGCATACCGTATTCCAGGGCGATGCCGGTGCCGGCGTGTATTATATCAAGCTCGACTCCATATTCTTCTTCAAACATAGGCTCCAGATAGTCCCAGAGGCCGGTATCATAAAGGCTGGTGGTGGTAGCCACTTTCAGCCGCGGCTGACCGCAGCCGGCAAAGCCAATCAGCAGGCTGGCGATGACCAGCGTGGATAGTATGACGGTTGTTACTTTTCTCTGCAATGTGTACTCTTATAAATTAGTTCAAGCCGTGCGCAAATAAAAAGCACCTCGAAGGAGGTGCACGACATGCTATTAACGTTAGCATGAGCGCTCTCCTTTCCAAACACGGGAGGCACCGCCGTTTCCAGCGATACCCTATCGGCCTGTCTCCGTAGCTAAGGCTTTAGGGGGAACAGGCTCGGAGAGGGTATTTAGTTTTTAGTTGGCATTATGGTATCACATAGGTGGGGGGTAAGCAAATGGCTGCATTTCCTTGACGCTAACGGAAGCGCTCTGCTAAAATCCACTCGGTTATCCCTCTTTTTTACGAGGCTAGTTTTCAGCACTGGCAAAGGGAGGTCTGTTATGGCAATCGACTATAAGAAAGAAGGCCGAATCGCTATCTTCACCATAAATCGCCCCGAGGCAATGAATGCACTGAATGTTGAGGCGGTACGAGGGCTTCACGAGGCAATGTTAGACTTCAGGGATGACCCTGAACTATGGGTCGGTATCATTACTGGCGCTGGGGAGCGGGCTTTTTGCGCTGGCGCCGATATAAAGGACTGGCTACCGTTTAACAAGGAGCATCGTTATGACCCTTGGTCGGCCCCGCCGTCAATAATGCGGGGGTTGGAGCTATGGAAGCCGCTTATTGCCGCTATCAATGGCCTCGCATTAGGCGGGGGGCTGGAAATGGCCCTGGCTTGCGATATAAGAATAGCCGCGGAGAATGCTCGCTTGGGTACACCTGAGGTAACTCTGGGTCTGATTCCTCTCTGGGGAGGGACACAGAGACTGCCCCGAATGGTTCCTTGGTGTAAGGCGGCTGAGATACTGCTCATGGGCAAGCCGATAGACGCCCAGGAAGCCTACCGCATCGGGCTGGTGAACAAGGTTGTCCCTCAGGCCGAGGTTTTGTCCACAGCTAAAGAGTGGGCGGAGGCTATATGCCAGGCGGGACCTCTGGCGGTGAGAGCGGCTAAAGAGGCTATGATTATGGGTTATAACCTGACCCTAGAAGATGGCTTAAGGCTGGAGAACTCCCTTGGCGCTTACCTCTATGGCACCGAGGACTTCGCCGAGGGCACCAAGGCTTTCGTGGAGAAGAGGAAGCCGAACTATAAGGCAAAATAAACTTAAGGAGAGGAGCATATAAATGGAAGTAAAGAAGGTCGGGGTGGTGGGTTGCGGCTCTATGGGCGCGGGCATCGCTCAGCTTTGCGCTCAGTCGGGCTTTCAGGTGGTGGTATCGGAGATAAACGACGAGTTCTTGAAGCGGGGGATGGGCTTTATCGATAAGGTCTTGAGCAGGAGCGTGGAGAAGGGCAAGCTCGCCCAGGCGGACAAGGACGCCATAATGGGGCGCATCAAGGGCACCACCAATACCAAGGACTTCGCCGATTGCGACCTGGTGATTGAAGCCGCTATCGAGAACCTGGACTTGAAGAAGAAGATATTCGCCGAGCTGGACGGAATCTGCCCCAAAGAGGCTATCCTGGCGACCAATACTTCCTGCCTGTCCATCATCGATATGGCGATGG
>SOKR01000066.1 GCA_004375675.1 Dehalococcoidia bacterium | reverse complement strand
AGGTGTCACCTCTATAGACTTCTCTCCCCACCCCAGTCTCCCCCTTTGATAAAGGGGGATTTCCCCCCTATACCCCGCTCAGTAATAACCGCTGTCGGTAGTCTCCGCGTCGGGGGCTATAGACCAGCGTCAGCCCGGTTACTCTCCTCTTGGCGGCGGAAAGTCCGGCGCGGCTGTCGCTGATGTCGACCACGTCGTATAGCTGCTGCCCGCAGTTGACCGGAATCAGAATAGCGCCGTTGACCGCCGCCATCTCCACCCCCCTCAAATAAGCTTCCCCCCTCCCCTCGGCGCCGGCGGCGCTGTCGATATTCCTGTCCTCAAGCCGCCCCAGCCGGTCGTAGAGCCGCTCTATCTCCTCCCAGGCGAAGGTGTCCACCACTATGGCCTCGTCCTCCGACGGGTCGTAGCCCTCCACCTGTAAGCGGTTAAGCTTCCCCGCCTCGGCTCTGTATCTGCCCTCGAATACGGCGTGGGCTGAGCCGTAAGAATAATCAGAGCTATCGTCGGCTAATGGGTTCACCACACAGGCGGTATCGCCTTCGATAAAAAGGACATCAGGGACGAGAGAGAGCAGCCTGCGGATGACCTCGCCGCCGCTGTTACCGGGGTTGATGGCGAAATCGGGGTAGTCACCGGTCAGCGCCGAAGACGCGGTCTTCACCTCCAGCTTTAGCCCCACCCTGCCCAAGACAAAGGTCAGAATCTCCTTGACGTTCATCTCCTCAGCTTGCTTGTTCCAGCGGAACTGGTGCCGCGCCCTCCAGTTCGAGATAAGGCTCCAGCCGTCGAAAGCGTTAAGGACCAGGCTGGCTTTGCCACCGGCGCTGGCGTGCTCGTAGGACTCAAGAATGAAAGCGGGCCCCGAACTGGCCTCGTTGCCCTGGCTGGTAACATAGCCGGGGCTGAAATTCAGCTGGCAGCCGATATCCAGTACGGCAATGTCGCCCTCTCCCGGCGCGCTATAGTTGCCGTCGTCGTTGCTCAGCTCCACGCTGAGGCTGCCCCCGCTTAAGGCAAGCTCCTCTTTCAGCGAGAGGACATCGGCGCTTAAATCGAGGCTCTCCGCCGTCAATTTCGCCCGCCACACCCCGTAGGGGGCGGAAAGCCAGCCGTAATCGCCGTGGTGGGCGATAGCCAGCCCGTATAAGCTTTCGAGGTTAAAGGGCACGGGCTCGTGCCACAGGTTATCGATGAACTTGCTTTCTGCCACCGAGTGCGACCAGAAGGGTCGGTTGTAAGACTCATTACCGCTAAACTTCTCGATAAAGAAGCCGCGGTAGACATCGGGCTTGGCCATGAAGGCGGCGCGGTATTCGTAGTCGCCGTCGGCGGGGGCAGAGGCTAGTACCTGAAGCCCCGACCAGCTACCAGCCGCCACCCCCCCGCCGTCCCCGTAGACCAGCGACCAGAGCTTAAAGTCATCGCCCGAATCCTGGCCGGTGAGGAAAAGGTTCCAGTCACCGTCATAGACGGCGGCGACGCCGGAGAGGTCGCCCGTCGTCTTGTCCCAGGCGACCTTGCTCCCCCAATTATCATTTATACGCTTCATCACGTAGAGGGTCGCCTGGTCGGCAAAGAACAGGGCGATATCGCCGTTGGGCTTATAGGCGGCGGCGATACCGTTGATGGCGGTGGTCGGGCTGTAGGTCAGGAGCTGGGGGCTGCCCCAGCTGGCGCCGTAGTCGCTGCTCTTCAAGTGGTAGAGCTCGCGGTCGGAGTTTATCCAGAATATTGAAACCTCGGCCCCCAGCGCGCCGGCGGCGACAATAACCACGTCGTACTGGCTGGTATAAACCCACTGGCTGAAATCGGACTGGGGGCCGGGAGCCGCCACCCGCTGGCGGTAGAGCTTACGGGAATCGGATGGCGGCGTTACCCTCACCCTGACCAGCGAGCCGTCGCCGGGCATGGTGGCGGCGTGATAGTAATCGTCCTCCGCGCCGTCATAGAGCCTCTCCCAGCGTAGGTTGACCACGCCGGCATGCTTATTGGAGGCTTCCACCTTAACATAAGGAGTCCGCGAAGCCTCCTTCTGGGCGGCGAGCAGTGTCGAACTGAGCTGTCTCACTTTTCCTTAAGCCTTTTGACGGCCCTTTCGCCGAAGTATTCCACGATGACCGCCGTGACCAGCCCCACCAGCAGCATCGGCGCTTCCAGTCCCGACAGGATGCAAACGCCGTATACCGAAAACCCCCAGACGATGACAAAGGGCCTGATGACGGCTTTGATTAACTCTATCCAATCTTTCATTGTCTTTTACCCCAGTGCCGCCAGGGTATCGGGCAGCGGCTTATTTGCCTCTCGGTAGTGGTCGGCGAGGTGGCGGGCGGCTTCGAGTATCTCTTCGGGGCTGGCGGCCACCCTCCGCCCCCGGTAACCCCTGGGGGAGAGGGCGTCCACCGCCGCCGACATCCTTTCCCAGTCGACCGTTTTTTCGATATCCAGATTCCCCTTCAATGCCCGGTAGATGCTTCGCTTGTGATGGGGCAGCTTCCAGCTCTCGGGGTCGGCGGGGTCGCCCGTGATGGCAAACGCCTGGCGGGGCAAACCCTCCCTGGCTTTAGCTGTCTCTCTCGTTGCCATAAAAGCCTCCTTCACATCTGGTAGAGCTGGCGGATGCGGACTTTATTCCTCCGCCCCAGCCTTTTTAGCTCTTTCCTAAACTGCTTCAGCCTCTCGTTGCCCCAGGCGAGGAACTCCTTGGGGGTGGTGGTGCCGCCGACGCTGACCCGGTTGATGGCGTAGCCGGCCCACTCCAAGGCGGCGTAGCCCTCGGCGCCGGTAGCCACCAGGTCTTCGTGCTTGGTGGGTACGGTCGAGCCCTCGGCATCGAGGGTATGGAGTATGCCGTAATAGACATGGCAGTTGGCGCCGTTGGGGGCTTCCTCGCCGAGAAGGGTCAGGGCGTGCCCCCAGAGGGCGAACTTCTGATAGCTGGGCGGGAACTGCTCCAGCGGGTACTCCACTGCTTCCACCATCACCCTGTCGGCCAGGGGAGATATGTCAATCACCCTGGAGTCGGCGGTGGTGGGAAGTACAGCCTTGGTCGGCAGGGGCATCGCCTCGGAAAAATCCTTTACGGCGTGGGCGATGTGCCGGTCCAGCTCATCATCACTCCAGCGGTAGTTCCCCGCGTCCTCATCTTTCAGGTCGCGCCTGACGATAGCTCTCATCGTGCTTAAGTCCATAGTTTCATACCTCCCCCCTTGGTGGGCATTTCTATCCTGGCCACGAGGCGGTCGGCGCCTTCTCCCAGTTCGCTGGCAAACAGGTCTTTGAGCTGCCCCTCCGTTTCAAGGCTGCTGGCTTCAGCGCCACCGCCAGTGTCAAGGGCGTCTAGCAGTCGGGCTATATTGGCTTCGAGTCCGGAGCCGCTTTCACTGCCAGCCAGAATAGCGCTCTGCACAGGTGTGCCCTCAGCACCGGAGCCGGCATCAGACGATGATTTAGCTTCCGGTGTTTCCAGAGAGTCAACGGCATCAACTCCGCTTCCAGTTTCAGCTTTGACTAGGGTAGCTATAGGATTACCCGATGCTTTAGCATCCGCACCCGCGCCTGTATCGGATGAGGACTTTTCAGTTACTCCTGCCGTTCCCCCCTCCCCATAGAGGGAGTATGTTCTATTGGCTACCAATGAGCTGAAGGTTGCATTGGTGCAGGGGATTTGGTCACCATCTTTATACCGAAAGCCATCACCAGAGAGGTCAAGTTCAAAATCCCCATCACTGGCATATACCCCGATATAATCCCCAGTCTCAACATCCATATCAAGACCAGAGAAAGTCTGCTTGCTTCCGCTTGCTACTGCGCCGATGGTTTCACTATCACGGGTAGTAAAGTTATCACCTGAGACATTCTCAAAGGTTGCTACTTCGCAGTCAACCAATGCTCCTGTGCAATAAAACTCTACACTGGTGATAGCCCCATTATCGTTGGCGGGGTTCTCGGCAAAAATAAAGGTCTCGTTGCCTATAGCCCCAGAAGCAGCCCTATCAGTTGCCGCAGCCCCAATATCAATTGCTGCCATTACTTCACCCCGCGAACAACCTGAAGCTCAGAAGCCCGTTCCACGATGTCTTCAACCTTTTGCCGGCATCTTTTCATGTTCGTGGTAGACATGTCCCCGGCAACAAAGCGCCTCTTGGACTTCAGTGGCTTTGCCTTCCACGCTTTCAGAATATCCTCGCCGTTAGCCCAGATGCCCCAAAATTCCTCAAGGCTTTCAGTCATCAGTTGCCTTATCTCGGCATCGGTGGCATCGGCGTCAACATAGACAAAGTGATTGTGGAAGGGGTTATCCTGCCACTTTTTAGGCAGGCTCTCAAGCCAGCTATTATAGTGGTCTTGGTCAACTGGTGCGCCTTCAGCATTCACCTCGCCAGGGTAGCCCCCTTCAGGAATTATTGGGACTTGGACATGATGCTCCTCATAACGAGCATCCCCCGGTTCAAGATAAAAGCTGAAGCGCAGTTGCACTTTGCCCTTACGAACTGTGCAGCCAGTCGGCTCAATCTTGCCTATTGCCATCAAGCTCTCCCCTATCAGCTTAAAGTGATGCTGACTTCCAGCGTCCAGGTGCCGCTCGACTTTGTGCCCAGAGATTCGACCTTTCGGTTGAGGCACTTGGCGCTGGTTGATTGCTTGACCACCCACTCGTTCCAGGCGTAGTTGGCGTCGCTATCCCCGAAGCTGGCCTTGAAGGTCGCCTTCTGGCTGGTGGAAGTGGGATAGCCGCTCTCCATGCCCTTATAGGTCTTGTTGGTGGCCGCCTGGAGGTCGGTCTGGGACGGGTCGGCGGCAGTGGAGCTGTCGCCGACGCCTATCTGGGCGGCGGCATTGTCAAAGATATACCCGGAGCCGGAAACCTCTCCGGTAATCAGGTCCCACATCTCATTAATGCCGGAATTGAGCAGGCAGTTACCCTCGCCCTCGATTACCTCGTAGGGCTTGAACCTATCGTGGAACTCCGCCTCTCTGCCCCGGTAGGACCCGATATCCTCCCGGTACTTGCTCAGCCGGTAGCGGCAGAGCCACCTGGCTGTATCTTGCTTTTCCATTTTTCTCTCCTCGGGGGGGAGTCCTTCAGCCGAAGGACTCCCCCGAAAATCGCTAAAATTTAGTCTTGAACCCCGATTAAAGCGGCGCTCTTTATCGAGCTGAACAGCGCCAGCGAGCAGTACCACTTAATGCGGGTGCGCGACGCGTCCTTGGTCTCCAGCGAGCCGATGGGCTCCACCGTCAGGTGTCCGGGGCCGGTCAGGCCGCACAGGGCGCCTTCACCCATCTGGAAGGCATAGATAGTGGAGCAGTCGCTGCCGGTGGTGGCTGTTTCCACCCCGCCGCTCAGGGTGTGGGTATCCAGTATCCAGTCGTTGACGCCGATGGGGATGCCGTCCCAGAGCTGGACGAAGTTACCCCAGAGGTCTCTATCGGTCTCGATCATGCCCCCCGCCGCCCTTACCAGGGCGTTGAGCTTGCGGCGCGAGCGCCGGCTCATGAGCAGTATGTCGGGCTTACCGCCCTTTACCACGTCGATAAGCTCGTCCAGCTTGGCCAGGGTCAGGGTAGCCCCGGTGCCGTCCATGGCGATTATCTGGTCGCCGGCGGTGGTGGTATCGATGAGCTTCCTCAGCCCGTCGAACTCCTTGGCGTTGACCGAGACGTCGCCGTAGATAAAGTTCTCCTCGAACTTGTCCTTGAGCGCCTTAGCCTTTAGCTCGACGACGGCGGCTTCCAGGTCCTGGATGTTGCTGCGGGTCGACTTGAGGAAGTTATCCACGTCGGCGTCGCCGCCCATAATCTTTAAGGAAGCCGTTTTCTGTTCGAAGGTCGGCGTCGATTCAGTCCAGGTGTCGCCGACATCGTAGAAATCGATGGTGGGCAGGGTCTTCTCCTGGTTATAGGTCAGGACGTTGCCCACAATCTCGATAAAGGGCAGCTGCTTGAGGACGGGCGAGTCCTTGACGATGGTCTCCACCACCCCCTGCAACAGCATATCGTTGGACAGCTTGGCTGCCTCGTCTAATGTTAAAGCCATGATTTATCTCCTTTCGCCTATGGCGTATTGAATCTTGTCTCTCGGGGATAGGGCGGACAGGTCGGCGGGCGTCCTCTGCGGCGCCCCCGCCGGTATTCTGGCGGCGGCGATTTCCGCCTCCAGCTCCTGCCTTACCCGGTTGATAAGAGCTTGCGCGCTGGCCAGGGAAGCATCAATCTCCTCGATGCTGTCGCCAGTCACCTGCTCCTCGGGCACGCCGGGGCTGTGTTTAACCGCCAGCGCCCGGTAGCTCGATATCGCCTGCGCCAGGCTCTCCTCCAGTTCGGTCAACTTTTGCTCCAGCTCCGCCGCCGACTGGGTCAGGGCGGTTATCTGCTCATCCTTGCCGGCTAGAGCCTGTTCCAGCTCGGAGATGCGCGCATTCTTGGATGCCAGCGCCTCGTCCTTCTCGGCTATCAGCCCCTCCGGCTCCTCCCCGCCGGGATTCTGGTCCTGCTTGTTATCGGGCAATTTTCCACCTCCTTATGGAGATTCTTTAACTCGGTCGGCGGCTGAAACTCTTCTCTCTCTCTCTTTCGTCGGCCGTGTGTTAAGCTGTTTATTATTATTGTTTTTATTCATGTTAAGGATGGCTTCTCTCTCTTCCAGCCACCGCTTGAACTCACCCTCGGCGTCCTCAACGCCTATCTCGTCCATCGCCCGCCGCCTTGAGTGGATGCCGCTCTGCACCAGCGTCTGCTCGTTAGCCACCAGTCGGCTCAGGTCCTGGGGCAGTATCGGCTTCCAGACCACCCGCAGGCGGTTTTCACCGAAGCTCTCCCCCTGGTATTTTTCCAGCAGCCTCAGAATCAGGCGGTTGCGCTGGTTGTAGGCGGCGTTGCGGATAATCCGCTTTCGTTTTACCTTCTGCAGCAGGGGATTAAGCTCGATTTCGAGGGCTACGCCGGAGAGGTCCCGCTCGGTGCCGCCGAAGGCAGCCCGCGGCGATTCCGATATGTCGTGCAGGATGCGATAGAGCAAGTTGATATAATCGACGTGCAGCCCCACCCCGCCCCCCTGCAAGAGGTCGAGCAGGTAGGCTTTGGCGTCTTCGGGGATGTTCCAGACCGCTCCCGGCCTGACGGCGATATCCTCAGACTCCTCCACGTTCTCCAGCACGGCGATGGGGTTGCCCGAAAGCTCCAGTATGCGGGATAGCTGCGACATCGCCCGGTTAAGCTCCTGCTGCGCCTCCATAACCTGGGTAAGGTCGGATATCCCCCAGAACCTCTTGGGCTCCCTGAGGTTGGGGTAGATGATAAAAGGGATGCCGCCGTAGGGGTTGGGCTTCTTCTCGATGAGGGCGTCGTCCAGGTAAAGCTCGAATTCGGCGTCCGTCCAGAGCTCGACGACGGTCGCCTGCTTGCCCTTGGGCTTCAGCTTATGAAGGAATTCGCTTTCCTCGGCGGATAGCTGGTATCGGGAGGCAATTCTCCAGACCCGGGAGATGTCGTCCCCCAGCCACCAGGCGTGGATGCCCTGTACGTCGGGGGCGGTAATCCGCACCTTCTTGGCTGCGTCGTCCCAGGTTACCTTGTAGCTGGCGTCGCCCATAATGGCGCAGTCAATCTCGGTCTCCAGGTCGAGCTGCTCCAGGTTGTTCTCTTCGTAGACCTGCTGCAGGGCGGCTTCGGCACGGCGGGCTTTTGTCTTAGCCTCCGCCGAATCCTCCCCGGCTTCCACGACGAAGCTGATGCCCGACATTAGGTAAGAGGTAATCTTGTCGATAAAGACCTTGCTGTAGTTAAATGTAAGCCGTTTCTCCCCCCGCCTCTCTCGCCCCGACCACTGCCGGCCGTGGTAAAAATCGAGCAGCTCCCGGTAGTACCTCAGGCGGTCGGTATCCTGGCGGTTTAGCTGGGAAATAATAGAAGTTTTATTCATTGGCGCCCCCGCAACTCTTGATTTTCTGGTGGTTGTCCATATCTCTCTTCAATATCCTCTGGATGGTGCGCTGGCTGACGCCGAACATCTCCGCCAGCTCTTTAACGCCCTTACCCTGTGTGTGTAATTGCAGCACCTCTTTGCCTCTTAGCTTTTTAAGCCACTGCTGCCTGCCCCCGGGCTGGGCGTAGATACATTCGGGAAAGGGGCAGTTTAAGCAGGAATCGGCAAATTCGCACCCATCATCCTGGTATCGACAATACTCCGGCAACAAATCCAAATCGCTCTCATCCAAAACCATTGCTTAACTCTCGAACCGGTGCCGCCATACTAGCACAATTGTTCTATTACCGTCAACGCTATTTTGTCGTTACGAAGTAACGCTATTTTGTCGTTACGAAAGTAATAATTGACATAGCCACTGCCTCTGGCTTATTATTTAGACAAGTTGTAAGCTAGTTCAGGCGTGAGACAATGGAGGTTTAAGGTGAAGCATAAGAGATTTTTTAGTATTCTGGCTGTGGCCGTTATTCTTTCCCTGCTAATGGTAGCTATACCTGCCATACCCGCCTCGGCGGCGGATCCAAAGATTTCCCTTGATGTTGACAAAGGCGAGCCCGGTGACCTGGTTTCCGTTTCTGGCACCGGTTTCCAAGAAAGTAGCGGGACCCACTTCTATTATGTTTATATCTATTTTTCCAGTGAAACCCTCGACATCGGCGATGAGATTAGTTACTATAACAACGTCTACTGGGTCTACCCGTCACAAATCTTTACCGACGATGACGGTGACGGGGACGGCGAGTTCTCTAAAGTTATCGAAATACCCGCGGTGCTTGACGATAGTAGAAACACCGCCGATGTTCATGGCGGTACCTACTATTTCTATGCTACCTACGGTGGTGATGAAGTGATAGAGGCATATATCGAATTCACCGTAATCGGCATCACCGACGCCGCCCCGGATTCAGGCCCGGTGGGCACCGAGGTTGAGATTAGCGGCGTTGGTTTTGACGCCAATGACGATATTCAGGTGTTATATGATGGCGGTATAATTGATATCATCAGCGGCGGTGGTGATAGAAGGTTTAAGCTCAATGGCAGTTTTACCTCGCGAGTTGAAATCCCGGAGAGTACCGCTGGCGAACACACCCTGGCGGTTGAGGATGATGGGGGGCATAGCGGCCAGTTCAGCTTCACGGTGGAGCCTCAGATAACTCTCAGTCCCGTCCCGGCCTCAGCGGGTGATGAGCTAACGATTACGGGCACCGGCTTTGACGAAGATTCTGATATTTTCGTTTACTTTGACGGCGAAGTGGTTTATATAATAGGAGATTATGACACTAACGACTACGGCGGCTTTATATCTACCTTTATCGTGCCTGAGGTAGAACCGGGTACATACCTTGTTGAGGTGGAGGATAATGTTTTTAATATCGCTCAAGCTCAGCTGGAGGTCGGCCCCGATCTCGTTATCAGCCCGGTGACCTCGGCGGGTACCCCCGGTAATGTCGGCGATACGGTTGAACTGAGCGGCGGCGGCTTTCAGCCCAGCCACGAGATAACCATCACCTATGCTTCCGACCCGGTGACCTATACCACCGACAGTCTGGCCGACGGCTCTTTTGAATATTCGTTCGCCGTCCCCCCCAGCCCCGCCGGTGAGCATATTATAAGCGTCAGTGACGACGTCAGCACCAAGGAAGTCAGCTTCTTTGTGGAGTCGACACCCCCCGAGGCGCCGACACCAGTGCTGCCCGAAATGGATACCAAGGCGAGTTCGGAGGCCGAGTTCGACTGGACTGACGTTAGCGACGCCAGCCTGCCTATGACCTATGAGCTCCAGGTTGCCACCAACAGCCAGTTCACCCCCGATTCTATCCTGGTCAATAAAATCGGGCTGACCACATCGACCTATACCCTCAGCGACGAGGAGAAGCTGGAATCCACCGGCGAAGACGCCCCTTACCACTGGCGGGTGAGAGCTAAAGACGCCGCCTCCAACCAGAGTGAGTGGACCAGCGGCACCAGGTTCACCGTCGGCGTGGGCTTTAGCTTCCCGGGCTGGCTGCTCTATACCCTGATATCCATCGGGGTGATTGGGGTCTTTGTCCTCGGCTACTGGCTAGGCAGGAGGTCGACAATCTCCGAAGACTATTACTACTAGGCTTAGGGCAATCCCGTACCTTAACCCCCCTCCTCGAAGAGTCTTCGACCCAATAAGGAGGGGGGTAATTTTTTACTAAAAGAGAGGCTTAAACTCGCTTTATGGTACTTGACAGGAAACGATTTCCGCTTGACAATATCTCTATTGAGCCAGAGGCGAAGAGGAGATAGTGCCCGATGAAAAGAATAAGCGAAGCGCTGGCGCGCTTTGTCTTACGCCGTTCCTGGTGGCTGCTGCTAATCGTTTTGCTGGTCAGCGGCGCCGCCATCCCCGGCGCTACCATGCTCGCCCCCGATACCGGCTTCGATTCTCTGGTTTCCCCCGGCTCTGAACTGGCCCGGGACAACGCGCGCTATGAAGAACATTTCGGCGGCGAACCCATCATCGTTCTGCTCGAAGGCAGCCTCGACGATATCTTCTCGACCGATAACCTGGCTGTCCTCTCCCGGTTCGAGCAGCAGTTTTCCGCCGACGAGCGCTACCGCTCCATTCTCGGCCCCCTGACCGTGCTCCGGGCCGCCATGGAGGAAGTAACTCAAGAGCAGATTCAGCTTATCGGCGAACCCGCGCTGGATAACCCCCTCTTTATCGCCGCCGTTCTCTATGACGACGAAGGCGCGGTCAGCCCGGCAATGCAGTCCCTCATCCCCGATGAAAACCATGCCCTGGTGCTGGTTGTGCCTCAGGGCAACCTGGAAGATAGTGAAGCCCTGCGGGCGGCCAGGGATATCGAGGACTTCTTTATCGTCTACCCCCTTAGCGGGGTGGAGACTACGGTAATCGCCGCCACCAAGCTGGTTGATGCCATCAGCAGCAGCATGGGCAACAACATGAAGGTATTGCTGGCTCTGGCTTTAGCGGTCATGGTTCTGATCCTGATGGTCCTCTTTCGCGTGCGCTGGCGGCTGCTCTCCATCTTCATGGTCGGCATCGGCGCCCTCTGGATGTTCGGCATCATGGGCTACGTCTCGATTCCCCTCACCATGGCGACCATGGCCGTGCTGCCCATACTCATCGGCCTGGGCGTAGACTATTCCATCCAGTTCCACAACCGCTATCAGGAAGAGCTTCTCCGGACCAAAACGGTCGGCGAGGCAATCGTTAGCTCTATGTCGCATATGTTCCCCTCGGTGGGCATTGCCTTGCTGGCGACCGTAATCGGCTTTATCACCCTCTACATATCCGAGGTGCCCATGATACGCGATTTCGGCGTGGCGCTCACCGTTGGTATTGTGTTCAGCTACCTGGTGGCTATCTTCCTGCTGCACAGTATTATCTATCGGAGCGATAAGCGGGCGCCCATCGCCAAGCTGAGGAAAGAATCGACGGAGGCGAGCGGCCGCATTGAACGTAGCCTGTTGCGCGTGGGCAAACTGGCTATCAATCAGACGCTGTGGATTTTTATTGTGGCCGTTATTTTCGCCGTCGCCGGCGGCGTGGTCGACCACTGGCTGCCCAAGAACACCGACTATGAAGATCTTATGCCCCAGAACATAACCGAGCTCAGGGAGGTAAGGGAACTGCGCCAGATAGTTGGCAGCGGCGGCGACATCCGCCTCCTGATAGAAGCCGATGACGTCACCAGCCCCGAAGTGCTTAGCTGGCTCAAAGGCTACGAAGATGAGGCTTTAGCCCTCCACCCCGAGCTAATTTTGGCCAACAGCCCGGCCACGCTGGTCAGTGAAGCGGCGGGTGGGATAATCCCCGACCAGGAACAGATTGAAGCCATACTGGCCGCCACCCCGCCCCTCTACCTCGACCAGCTCCTCTCCGCCGACCGCACCACGGCCAGCGCCTCGTTCATTATCGAGCACATATCCTTGGAGGCAGTCCACGACCTGCTGCAGGATATGAAGGCGGAAGCTGAGCCGCCCTCCGGCGTGACGATTTCGCCCGTGGGCAGCCTGGCTCTCGGCGCCAGCACCATCGACGCCGTGGTCGGCAAGAGGTTCATGATGAACCTCATCTGCCTCGGCGCCGTCTTTGTCGTCCTCCTGCTGGTCTACCGCCGCCTGAGACTGGCGTTATTCACCATCATACCCGTCGGCGCCGTCATCGCCTGGTCTTCGCTGGATATGTACCTCATCGGTATCCCCCTCAACCCCCTCACCGCCGTTATGGGCGTCATTATCATCGGCATCTGCACCGAGTTCATGGTGCTGCTCATGGGGCGCTATGAAGAAGAGAAGCAACAGGGGCTTTCGCCCCGGGAGGCTATGGTTAAGGCCATATCCAAGATTGGGCGGGCAATAGTCATCACCGCCGTGACCACGCTGGGCGGCTTCGGCGTCCTCATCGCCTCCAACTTCGTTATGATTCGCGACTTCGGCATCGCCACCGTGGTCAGCGTCTTCCTCTGTCTGGTGATAACGATTGCCGTCATGCCCGGGGTCATTGTCTGGTTCGACAACTGGCGGGCTAAAAAGCGGCCCAGGAGACGGCTTAAAAAGGCTTAAATAGCTTATACTGTATATTCCCCTCCCCCCTTAAATTCTTTGCTTTTTCTGCTATAATATAGGTTAGTTATGATAATAACCGTGTTTGGCAATTTAACGGAGGTGACAGATGAAACACAACAGGTTCTTTAGAATTCTGGCGGCGGCGGTTATTCTTTCCCTGCTGATGATAGCCATACCGATTACGCCGGCTCTGGGGGCTTTTACGTTTATAATCTCACCCTCTACCGGCCCCACCGGGACGGCTTTAAGCATGGTCAGCGGCACAGGTTTCCTGCCAGGCATTTCCGGGTATGTCTGGTTCGATACCAATGGTAATTCGGCAAGAGATACGGGCGAGCCTACCTTGACGGCGACAACCGACGGCACTGGCAACCTTTCTGCCACGGGCTACCTGACCGTGCCCACGGTTCCGCGGGGTATCTACTATGTGCAGGTCGATGTGCCTGCTGGTACCCCTGTCGAAATCTCGGCGCCCTTTGTGGTAACGCCGACTGTTACCCCCAGCGTTTCCACGGCCAATGTCGGCGATATAATTACGGTTAGCGGCACCGGCTTCGCTGCCACCGTTGGTGTGACCATCCTCTTTGATGGTGTCAGCAAAGGCACCGCTACTACCACTGCCAGCGGCACCTTTACCGGTTTTACCTTTACCGTGCCCGCCACTACTGAGGGCTACTACACCATAAAAGCCCAGGAGACCCTTCTCCCCGCCCATTTTGACACCGCCAGCTTGACCGTCGAGCCCGAAATAACCATCAACCCCACCTTGGGGGCTGTCGGCGACACGATTGTCGTCACCGGCGACGGCTTTGACGCCAGCTCAACCGTCACCATCTCCTTTGACGGTACTACTGTTGTCGCTAGTCCCACACCGGTGTCCACCGATACCAACGGCACTCTAACCAGCAAGACCTTTACCGTCCCCGCGGCTTCCCGGGGCAGCCATACCGTGAGAGCCCAGGATGCCGGCGGTAATTACGCCACGGCCACCTTCACCGTCTCCGCCAAGATAACCCTCAACCCGACCAGCGGGCCCTCGGGCACCACGGTCACCGTTACCGGCAACGGCTTCGGCGCCAGCCAGGCCATAACCATCAAGTATAATAATGTTGCCGTTACCACCACCCCCTCGCCGTTGACCACTAATTCCGCGGGCAATTTCACCGCCACCTTTACCGTGCCCGTCGGCGATGCGGGGACCTATGTGGTGGTGGCAAACGACACCTCTGCCAACACGGCTACGGCTAACTTCGTGTCCACCACCTCCGCCACCATCAGCCAGACGACCACTGATACCGCCCCCGGTAACGTCGGTATGTCGCTGACTATAGAAGGCGTCGGCTTTACGCCTGAGACCCTCGTTACCGTCACCTATGCCACCGACCCCGTCGTCTTAGCCACCGTCACCAGCGACCCCAGCGGCGATTTCGAAGCCACTTTCACCATCCCCCCCAGCGTGGGCGGGCCGCACGTCATAACCGTTAGCGATGGCACTATCACCATGACCTTCGACTTCTTCATGGAACAGGATGCTCCCCCCACCCCCGAGCTGGTCTCGCCGGCCGTCGGGGAAAAGGCAGATTCGGAAACGGTCTTCGACTGGTCGACAGTTGACGATGTTTCCCCGGCCAGCGACCCGGTGACCTATGACATCCAGGTATCTACCACCGAGAGCTTTGCCACAGGCACTGTCCTCATCGACGAGACCGGGCTGGCCGACTCGACCTACACCCTCCCATCGGAGGATAAGCTGGAATCGACCGGCGATGATGCGCCCTACTACTGGCAGGTGAGGGCGGTGGATGCCGCCTCCAACGAAAGCGGTTGGTCTGAACCCAGCACTTTCACTGTCGGCTTCTCCTTCGCATTCACGGGCTGGGTGGTTTGGGTCACTATAGTGGTGGTTGCCCTCGCCTTCTTCTTCTTCGGCCTGTGGATTGGCCGGAGGAGAGACAGCGGCGACTTCTATTGATTTAGCTAACCTTTGAGATATAAAGAAAGAGGGGGCGAAAGCCCCCTCTCTTGGTTTGTTTTTCTCCCTCTTGTACTGTTTACAGCTGTCACGGGAGGCGCTATGATTTCCCCTATTGACACCACCTCTTTTAGGAGTATAATCCACATTAAGGGAGGTGAAACATGCCATCCCAAGAACCTATCAGGATAAAGCCAGGGGAGAGAGTCCCGGACTCCGGTATCTACGTGAGTAGTATAACTAAGCGAAGGACTACTATTGTAAAAGGTGAACCCGCCCCGCCAACTCCCTTAAAAGACGAAGTGTGGGAGCAGATCATAGATACAAATCCATAGCCCCTTATCCCCCCACCCCACAAAACATAAAAAGAGAGGGGCTTTAAGCCCCCTCTTTTGGTTTTGGTTTGGCCGTTTCACACCGGATATTAAGTGCTAAGGAGTAGGGGGATGTGGTGGCTCTGGCTCTTTGGCTCCAGGTAGTAGTTCTTCTCTGATTTTTTGAACATGGTTTTCTGCTTGCCCCACGACCTGACGATGTTCCTTCAACTCCGTTTCTTTCAGTAGCCTAGCCTTAGGCTGTGTTCCTTCTATAGTCAATATACCTAGAGTAATAGGTCCAATAATGCCCGCTGGCGCTGTTTTAATCGCATGTTCTAAAGTCCATGTTACAGCAAAGATGCCGTCTGAAACTGATGGTGGATGCTCTTTCCAGTATAGGCGTTTTAAGAACGCCAAAAATGGGTCAGCTATAAGCTGACCGCTTCCAATACTCACAAAAGGCAGGTCAGCAGTTGCCATCTCGGGAAGGCATTCAGAATCAAGTTGAATCAAATGCGGTTCATTCTTTGCTGCCAGTGCAACCAAGGTGGTTGTTACAGCGCCAACCCGAGCTTGAGACCCCAATGCCTGTGAAGCTATCGCCGCCATGCGTAGAGCTATTTCAGCATCTTTGCGAAACTCGTCGCGTAGCTTTCTACAAACTGTCGGGCCGTCAAGGTCCCGGAATTCATTGTGAATTCTGTTAACCCTATCACAATAGAGTTGACCCAAACCAACCGGACCGGACACGCCAACTATAGCTTTATCTCCTACTATTTCAAGCTTTGTCATGGGTTGCATGACAGTATGTAGTCCACTCACATAGTCTCCCATAGTAGCCCCGCTGTCAGCTCCCATTACCAAACCGTCTGAACACTTAGCCCCAATTATGAGAGTCATTTAATTAGCCTTGGAATACGCTCTTTTCACTGTATTGCGGGTATTTGGCATATATGGCGCGCAACAGCTCACTGAATGTCAAAGCGCTAACCCATGCCACTATTTCTTTTATGTGCTGTGCCAAGTCACCTATATCATTTTTACTTCTGATAGCTTCAGCTCTGTCCTGACCTTTGGGGGCAATAACATATATAGACCAGTTCTGTCCACTTACCGGCTTGTTAAATACCATTCCTTCTTCTACCAGAGTATCTGCGTCACTATATACTTCTTCACAAAAAGGCCCATAATTATAGGCGTAGAATTCGTAGAAATCAGAAGGTAACGCAGGAAGGTGAGACTGTCCTATGAGGAAAAGACTTTTTTGTATTTGAATTGGCGAGAGCCCTTCTTCTCCGGCAGATCCTATGACCAACAACGTAACATCCTTTTTCTTCATAATCCTAACCCTCCTTCTTTTCAGCGTTCTTATTCGGCTCTCAGTGCTACTACATTTTTTTGCTCTCCTCCTCTTTATTCTCAAAGAGGTCAATCAGTTCTGCAACGATTCCGTCGTAACTTTGACCCTTATGTTTTATTTTGTCAAGCCTTTCCACGGTATTAGCTCTTAATTTGATAGATTTCCCGTTTTTGGTTGTAATTTTTTGCTCCATGGTAACTTAATTATACCATGGTATTATATGGTTGTCAATAGTTCCCAAAAGTTACCTAATTTTCACTGCCCCCTCTCCCCCCTCACTCCCTCACTTTACCTATAGCCGTTTTAGCCTCATACCTTTCGGCGGCTTCGACCAGGAGCGCCAGGCTCATGAGGAAGTCGTCGTGCCCTTCAGAGGGGCTGACATAGAAATTTAGGGTCTGGGAGGGGCGGTAGTGGCACTTTGCCCTGTCCATCTCCCTCCAGAACTCCCTGCACTCGTCTGAGCCGTCCCTGTCGTAGACCTTGAGCCGGCCCGAGTTGATTGCCGCCAGTAGCTTAAAGCCGAGCTCGGATTTGGCTTTAGCCGTGAAGGTAAAGGCGGAAACCTTGGAGCCGAGCGCCTTCCTCAGGAAAGAGCTTACGGGCTGTCCTAGGCCGGTGGCGTCGACGACCACTCTACGGCATTTCCAGACGCTTTTGAGGATATCGACCAGGCGGGGATAGAGCTCGGCGTGCTTTCGGCCCGTCCAGCGGTAGTGCTCGACCACTTTTATTCGGGGCTGCTTCTGGATGTCGTCGCATATGGAGAAATCCAGCTCGCCGATGGTGACCACGGTGGAGTCCCGGTGCGGCTGGGGGTTGCTGAAATCGTCCCCCTCGGCTTCGCCGGCGAGGTCGATGCCGGCGATATATAGCTTGCCCCGTTCGGACTTATGCCTGCGGGCGTGCTCGCCGCTTAGCTGCGCCAGTTGCTGGCGGCTCAAAAAACCCCCGCCCCCCTGTAGGGGCAAAAGCCGGTACTGGGTCAAAAAGAGGGGGTGGTTTTCGCCCAATCGCTCCCTTTCCGCTTCGACATAGGCGCGGTAGTCGGGGTTATAGCCGGCTATCTCCTGCCAGTCGTATCTGAAGTGCCGTTTTAGGCCGTCCCGCCTCTCCAGCTCCAGGTTGGTCTGCTTGACCTCCTCCAGCAGCGTGGAGTCGTCCCAGGTGGTGCCGTAGTGGACGGTGGTGACGTTGGTCGTCGCCCCCATCGGCTTGAACTCCTTGCTGTACTTCTCCTTGCTCACGTCCTGCGCCTCGTCAATCTCCAGCAGGATATGGGCGGTGTTGCCCACCACGTTGGCGGACTTATCGGCGGAGAGAAAGATGGCGCGGGCGTTGCCCAGCCGTATGATATAGCCCAGCTCCGCCGTCCAGATGCCGCTGAATCCCGCGTCGTTGAGCCGGTCCCTGAGCCGCATCATGGAGATAACTGTCTGCGGCTTGAAGGTAGGGGAGCACTTCACCAGGTTCCGGGGCTGGGTCATATAAAATGTCAAAAGCAGCAGTTCGAGCTGCGCCGAAAGCTCGTTCTTGCCCCCCTGGCGGGCCATCTCCACGGAGAAGGTAAGCCCCTTTTTGCCGAAGACGCTGTCCAGGATAGCCGAAGCCGCCTCCCGCTGGTAGGGCCGCAGTTTATTTAGTGACAATTTGTCCGATGCCGAGCCCCAGCGGGATGGCGATATCTTTGAGGACATTCTCGATTGCCTCCTTTAAGCCCTGCTTCTGCTCCTTGGTGATTTTGTACTTCGTCTTCACCAGGCGGACCAGAGTGTTGGTGGCATCCATAAGCAACTTGATATTCTCGGGGTCGTTCTCCAGCAGGGACTTTATCTTAACCCGCAGCAGGGCAATCTCGTCGTCAAAGCCCTCGACGCCCGCCGCCAGCTCGAAGTCCAGCTGCTCGGCTTCATCCAGCACCTTGGAATAAAAGCCGTGCTTGCGGGCGTTCTGGTTACCCTTTGGGGCGCCTCTTTTTCGCTTTGGTTTTTCGGCCATACGGTCTCTCTCCATCTTTAAGCACTTTGGCGCTGGCCAGCACGATGGTATGGGCGGCCAGGTCCCATCTCTGAATCTCCACGGCCAATCTCAGCAGCCTCATAGCTCCTCCTTTACATAACAAGGAAAACAAATCTCCCTATCAGGCTAGCTTTGAATTGTTTCCCTTGGCAAAATGTTAGCACATATGTTCTAATATAGCCATAAGCTATTGTCACATATTGCTATCAGGGCTTTCGGCGTTATAGAATAGGCTTCAAATGACTGTCGCCAAACAGCTCTATCGCCTCCAGGAGGTTGACCTGGAGATTGAGTCCGGCGAGCGGGCGCTGGAAGAGGTTGCCAGCCAGCTCGGGGAAAGCCAGGCGGTCATTAACACCCAACAACAGCTTGAGCTGGAGCAAAAGCGCCTGGAAGAGTTAAGCCGCCAGCAGCGCTCGGCGGAGTGGGAGATAGACGACATCTCCACCAAGCTGGCGGCGGCCGAAGAGCAGCTCTTCAGCGGACGGGTAAAGAACCCCAAGGAGCTGACCAATCTCCAGCACGAGGTCGAGACGTTCCAAGCCCGCCGTAACCAGCTCGAAGAAAAGGCCCTGGAGATAATAGACCGGGTGGAACAGTCCGAAGCCAGTGTGGCTAGAATAAACAGCGAGCTGGAGACACTCAAGGCTGACTGGCAGCGCCAGCAAAAGCAGCTCACCGACGAAATGGAAAGGCTTAAAGCCACCCTCGCCGACCTCAAGGCAAAGCGCCAACGGCTGGCGGGCGAGGTTGACCCGCCCGCCTTCGAGTTCTATCAGGATTTAAGAAAAGGCAAGGGGATAGCGGTAGCCAGGGTGGAGCAGGGGATATGCCGCGGCTGCCGGATATCGCTGCCCACCACCGACCTGCAGCAGGCGAGAAGCGGCAAGCTGGTGCAGTGCAGCAGCTGCGGGCGCATCCTGTTCCTGCCCTGAAACGCAAATGAATCCAAAAAGACTTGTAATCTTTACCGACGGTGCCTCGCAGGGCAATCCGGGACAGTCGGCTATCGGTGCCGTTATTCAGGACGGGCAGGGTAGAGTTATCAGCCGTATCTCGCGGCGCATCGGACAAGCCACCAACAACCAGGCGGAATATGCGGCTATCATCGCCGCCCTGGAGGAGGCATCCCGGCTCGGCGCCGAAGAAGTAGAGGTCAGGGCGGACTCAGAGCTGGTGGTGAAACAGCTTAATGGCCGCTACCGGGTAAAGAAAGCTACTTTGCGGCCACTCTATCAAAAGGTGGTCCGGCTTATCGGCTCGCTGGAAGCTTTCACCATAACCCACATTCCCCGAACCCAAAACAGAGAAGCGGATAGACTGGCCAACAAGGCTCTTATTGACTAATACCCAGCCCCATACTACACTGTAGTTAGGTCAAGTAAACCGGGTGACCGCCCTGAATTTTTTCGGGGAGGAAAGTCCGAGCTCCACCGGGCAGGATGCTGGCTAACGGCCAGGAGGGGTGACCCTACGGAGAGTGCCACAGAAACACACCGCCTCTGACGGGGTCCCCGAAAATCTTGATTTTTGGGGTGAACGTGGGGGTAAGGGTGAAATGGCGAGGTAAGAGCTCACCAGCGGCCGGGTGACCGGTCGGCTGGGTAAACCCCATCCGGAGCAAGACCAAATAGAGGGACATAAGGACGC
>SOKR01000057.1 GCA_004375675.1 Dehalococcoidia bacterium | reverse complement strand
CCCGGGGCGGGGGCTTTATGTATATATGGGGGACGTTTCTTTCGGGTGTTTTTTGGGGGGCAAGAAAGACCGGGGGGCTTGACAACCGTGATAAAATTATACATATAAATGATAATTCTTTTCATTTGTAGCTTAAGATGAGACTTAGCGAAAAGAAGATAACCACCGCCCTGAAGCGCCACGGCTATAAGCTCACCCCGCAGCGCCGGGCGGTAATAGGCGCCATCGCCTCCAGCCCCGACCACCTCACCCCCGCCGCCCTCTACCAAAAGGTGCGGCAGGACCACCCTACCATCGGGCTGGCGACCATCTACCGCACCCTGGAGATACTGGCTAAACTGGAGCTTATCTGCGAGCTTCACGCGGGGGGGAGCTGCCGCAGCTACACCATCGCCGCCCCGGGGCACCATCACCACCTTATCTGCGCCGACTGCGGCGAGGTTATCGACTTCAGCGGCCATTACCTCACCGAGCTGGAGGAGAGGCTTTGCCGCGAGACCGGCTTTGAGATAGAGGGGCACCTGCTCGAGTTCATCGGGCGCTGCCAGAGCTGTCAGCAAAATGCTTAGACGAATATTGCACGAGCTTAAAGCGCACGCCCCATTCACGGCCATTGGGGCGGTGACCGGTATTATCATTATGGTCGTCATCCTCATTACCGATGTCCCCGCCTCTGTTTCCGAGGCCATCTTCTACACCCTGCACCCCCTGCACGTCGTCCTCAGCGCCCTGGTGACCACCGCCATTTATATACGCTACAGCCGGGGGCGGCTCTGGGCGGCTGTTTTAATCGGCTACCTGGGCTCGGTGGGCATCGCCACCTTGAGCGACGCCGTAATTCCCTATCTGGAAGGAACCGCCTTTAATATTTCCCTCGGCTTCCACCTGCCCTTTATCGAGACGGAGGCGTTCCCCTATCTGGGTGTGCCCAAGTGGGTAGTGATAAACGCGGCGGCCGCTATCGGCATCGCCATCGGCTACTGGAAGCAAGTCACTAAAATCCCCCACACGGGGCACGTGCTCCTGAGCACCTGGGCTTCGCTTTTCTATTTCACCGCCTTCGGCACCGCTTCCTGGGTGCCCCTGCTGCCCCTGATTTTCGTCTTCCTCTTTCTGGCCGTCTGGATTCCCTGCTGCCTGAGCGACGTCGTCTTTCCGCTGTTGTTCATCAGGAAGGTTGCCGACGGGCAGGATATGCCCTATACTAGTCACCACCACTGAGGGGGGGGAAATGGGGCTGCGCATCACCACCTTAAGCGAAAATACCGCGGGCATGGACGGCTTCCTGGGGGAGTGGGGTTTGAGCATCCTGGTGGAAAGCGACGAAGCCAAAATCCTCTTCGACACGGGTCAGAACGTTTCCACCATCCACAACGCCAAGCTGCTGGGCATCGACCTGAGTCAGATTGACAAGATCGTATTGAGCCACGGGCACTTCGACCATACCGGGGGTCTGCGCCAGACCTTAAGCGAGATAGGCCGGGAGATTGAGGTAATCGCCCACCCCGATATCTGGCAGGCGAAATACGCCGCCCGCCAGGGTGAAGAGGCGAGATACATCGGCATCCCCTTCTCCCGCGGCGAGCTGGAAGACTTAGGCGCCAAGTTTAAACTGACCTCGGAACCGGTAGCCATAAGCGACTCGATAATGACCAGCGGCGAGATTCCCTTAGTGACCGATTTCGAGAATATCGAGCCTTTCCTGGTGGTAAAAGAGGACGGAAATTTCGAGCCCGATATTTTTCGGGACGACCAGGCTTTAATCATTAAGACACCAGCCGGGCTGGTGGTTATTCTGGGCTGTGCGCACCGCGGCATCATCAACACCCTCTACCACGCCCAGAAGCTAAGCGGGGCGAAAAAGATAGACAGCGTTATCGGCGGCTGCCACCTGATGAACTCTTCGGAGGAACGGATCTGGCGGACTATAGCCGCCCTCAAGGAGCTGGGGGTGGGGAGGCTGGGGGTTTGCCATTGCACGGGAATGGCGGCATCGGTCATAATGGTCCAGGAGTTCGGCGACCGCTTTCTCTTAAACAACGCGGGCACCGTGCTGAACCTGTGATAAGGAGCTAGCCATGAATCTCTCGGTACAACTGGCGCCAAAAAATAAAAAAGGCTTACTACTGGCTAACCCGGTGATGACGGCCTCGGGGACCTTCGGCTGGGGCACCGAGAACGAGCACCTCTTCGATATTCAGCGGCTGGGAGCTATCGTCTGTAAGGGGACTACCCTCAAACCCAGAGAGGGCAACCCCCAGCCGAGGCTGGCGGAGACGCCCTGCGGGGTGCTCAACGCCATCGGCTTGCAGAATATCGGCGTCGAAGCCGTAATCAAGGAGAAAGCGTCCGTCTGGGCGGGGTGGCGGGTGCCGGTTATCGTCAACATCGTGGGGGAAAGCGTCGAGGAATACGCCCAGCTCGCTAAAAAGCTGGACGGGGTAGCCGGCATAAGCGGCATCGAGGTCAACATCGGCTGCCCCAACATAGAAGCCGGGGGTGCCGAGTTCGGCGCTCATCCCGATTCGGCGGCGGTGGTGACGGCGGCGGTCAGGGCGGCGACATCGCTGCCGGTAATGGTCAAGCTGACCCCCAACACGGGCGATATCGTCGGGGTGGCTAAAGCGGTGGCTGGAGCCGGCGCCGATGCTATATCCCTGATCAATACCCTTAAGGGCATAGCCATCGATATTTCGCGGCGCAAACCGCTGCTGGGTAATGTCAGCGGGGGTCTATCGGGGCCGGCGATAAAGCCCATCGCCCTCTACATGGTCTACGAAGCAGCCGGCGCCGTGTCGGTGCCCGTGGTGGGCATCGGCGGCATCGCCAGCGCCAGCGACGCTTTAGAATTCATTATGGCCGGAGCCAGCGCCATCCAGGTGGGCACGGCCAACTTCACCAACCCCAAAGCCCCCCTCGAAGTATTGGAAGGGATAGAGGAGTTTATGGCCAAGGAGGGGGTCAAGGACATCGCCGAGCTTATCGGGGCGGGGCGGGGCGGCTAGTAGTAATAGTCGTCGTACCTTCGGCGCATCGAGACAATGGGGGCAATAACGGCGGCGAGCACCAGCGCCACCAGAGCCAGCCCTAATATCGCCCACATAACCGCGCCGGGGAGCACAATCGGCAAGAGCGACGACTTCACGACCGCAAACGAGCCCTCAAGGCCGTTAACCTCCACCGAGTAGGTGCCGGCTTCGTCCCCGACCGTGCTAAAGACTACCGTTTGGCTGCCGCCAGCCAGGGTTATTTCCCTGGTCTCGGCTACCGTCCCGTTTATAGCCAGGGTCAGGCTGTAGCTGCCTTCCAGTTCGCCCGTGTTGGTCACCAGGGCGCTTATCGTTACCGTCTCACCGATATCAGTCTCAAGCGGCGAGATGGTCAACGCGCTGGTGGTAAAAGCGGCGGGCAGCGGCGGGGGTATGGGGGCAATGACGGCGAAGGTACTGAGGTGGTCGACCCGGGTTGAAATGGTATGACTGGCTATATCGACCGCCGACGGCAAAACCAGCCATTGGGCGGCTTCATCGTCGTAGTAGCCCATGACTAGGTCGGCTTCGGCTACCCCGGGGGGGATTTCGTCGGGGTCAAAGCTGAAGTTCAGGGTGACCGGCCGGTTGAAGGTTGCCCCGTGGGGTCCCAGCTCGTAGAGCAGCCCGATGATATCAGCCTCGGGGGGTGGGGGCGGGGGCGTATCGGCGATAGTCAGCTCTATACCGAAGAGCGGGGCGCCGTCCCTATCCTGGATAACGGTGCCCACCGGGAGAACGATTTGCAGCACATTATCTTCGGAGACAATCTCTTCGGGGAAAAATTGGGCGGTGATGTTGGTTTCGGCGCCTATAGTTACCTCTGTCGGGTTTTCGTTGCCGGTCAGGTCTCCGCTCCAGCCGACGAAGTAATAGTCATCTGCCGGTGTCGCTTCAAGAGAGAGGCGGTCGCCTTCCTCCACCATACGGACGTAGGGGTAGGAGGCGGGCAGCCGTCCTTCTACCTCGACATCGCCACCGCCGCCGGGGTTGACATACACACGGACAATAGCGGTGGGGGGGGGTGTGCCACCGCTCCCACAGCAGCCGGCGGCTCCGACCGGGCCCGCCGTGAATAATAACGCCAGCACGGGCAGCAGCACTGCCAGCACTAGCCAGGGTAAGGTGATTCTAAACAGTTTTGTCTTCATATATGTTCTCCTTATAGTTATATTTTACTTTATTCCCCGTTAACTATTCAAATTTTAGGCGTGAAATTGTGTTTGGGGGTCGTTTGCTTATCCAGATGGGGAAAAGGCGATAGGGGATACAGCCGAGCCTATCGGGGTGGGGTTAAAAGCGGTTGGCGCCTAACCTTCCCAATATGGGGCGTGGGTTTTCCAAGCTCTACGAGCGGCGGCGGAACAGGCGAGTACCATACCGCTGATAGAGAACAGCCAGTACAATAATGCTGATCCCAATGCCCCCCAGCAGTAGCGGGAAGTATACCGTCCCCTGGAAGGTGTCAAAGGAAAGGCGGACAATATAGGTATAGACCCCGATGGCGCCAAATATCAGATAGATAACCTCGCGGAAGCGCAGGCTAAAACCTACCATTATGAGATACACCAGGAGGAACAGCAGCCCGAGTAATATGCCCTCACTCTGCACAAAAAGAGAGGTGAAGGCTATGTAAAGGCCCACCAGCCCGTATAGCTTGAACCAAAAGGCGTAGAACTTTCTTCCCCGGCGCGTTAAGGTGATACCGAGCAGGATAAACCCTCCACAAACAGCGGCGGTTAATATAAGGGGCCAATCCCCACCCAACCCGCCTATGAAGGCGATATCCAGAACAGCGGCGTGGATAAAGCCGGCCACAAGCAGGGATATCAGGAAGAAGCGGGTGAAAATCAGCGCCGCCAGGGCCCCGGCCAGACCTATCAGGATCACGTAGAGGGCGGCTACTTCATCAAAGACAAAGCCGAGCTGTTGCTGTACCGTATAGACGAAGAGGGGCAGTATGGCTGTGGCCACGAACAGGAGGAGCCCACCGGCCGTGGGATAGCCCTGACGGAAACGAAGCCAGACTCCCAGAGCGCCAATGATGAGCAGGGCCAAGAGGGCTACGACCAGACGTGACTCATCGGTGAGCTCTTCCCAGTTCATGCCCACGAAAAAGGTAAGGGAGAAGAAAGCCAGCAAGCCTCCGAAATAATAGGCTACGGTGACCAAGTTCAGACCGGCTTTCTTTTCTTTCGCCCCGGGCGCCTCGGGCTCAGCTTCCAGGCCTTCTACAGCCAGGATAGCTTTTAGCTGGTCATCGGATAGAAGTCCCCGTTGCTGCCAGCGTTTAAGGTCTTCGACCGTGAAATTCTTCTTAGCCATGCTATGGCGAGATACTAGCACCCAGTGGCGGTTAAGTCAAGACAGTCCTTCATCCTTTGCCAACCTCCGCCCTCCGTTTGCTTCCCACGCCCACTCTCGGGTATAATCTATTCTGGGAGTAATTAAACCCCTCAAGAAGCATCAAATTCAGCTGCGACAGAATTAATCTGTCCGCGGTGAATATCTTTCAGGAGGCTTAATAGTAGTGGAAAAGGATAGTTTTAACCAATTCAGCGGCTCGGAGGACTACGTTACCT
>SOKR01000036.1 GCA_004375675.1 Dehalococcoidia bacterium | reverse complement strand
GGGATGGTAAGCTCCGGGGTCTCCATGACCTCGTCGCCGTAGAGCAGGATATCGATGTCAATGGTGCGGGGGGAGCCGGAGGGACCGCCCCAACGCCCCAGCTTGTTTTCGATGCCCTTGCCCAGCGCCAGCAGCGCCATCGGGGGGAGGTTGGTGGTGACCTCACAGACCAGGTTGAGATAGCGGGGCTGCTCGATATTGCCCACCGGCTCGGAATCGTATATCGAGGAAATCTTTTTGATACGCAGCCTCTGCCCCAGAAACGCCAGAGCCTGGTCGAGATTGGCCTGGCGGTTTCCCAGATTGGAGCCCAGGCCGAGATAGGCGGTTACCGCTTCAGTTGCCAATTTGCCTCCTTCGAATGATAGCATCGCTCATACGGCAGACCCGGACTATTTGCTTAACATCGTGAACGCGCACCATGTCGGCACCGTGAGCGATGCCGATAGCCACGGCGGCGGCGGTGCCCTGCAGGCGCTCAGCCACAGGAAGGTCGAGCACCTTGCCGATGAAGGACTTGCTCGAGGGGCCGAGCAGGATGGGTTTGCCCAGCCCGGTAAGCTCGTCCAGGCGGCGGACTATCTCCAGGTCGTGCTGCCAGCTCTTGCCGAAGCCGATGCCGGGGTCGACGATAATGTTTTCCCCGGGCACACCGGCCTCGGCGGCTATCTTCAAACTTCCCTTGAGGGAGTTTATTACCTCGGTTACGGGGTCGGCATAGTCGGCGGTATCACGCTTGAGGGCATCGTCGTAGCCACCTTTATCGCGCTGGTTGCTCATCAGGATAATGGGGGCCTTCCACTCGGCGGCCAGCTCGGCCAGGCGGGGGTCGCGCTTTAAGCCCCACTGGTCGTTAAGCATCCTTGCCCCCGCTTCCAAGGCTCTTTGCGCCACCTCCGACTTGGTGGTGTCGATGCTCATCGGCACGGAAAGTTCGCCGGCCAGACTTTCGATGACGGGGATTACGCGCCGCAGCTCTTCTTCCGCCGAGACGGGTTGGGCGGCGGGGCGGGTGGACTCGCCGCCGATATCGATAATGTCGGCGCCTTCTGCCGCCAGCTGCCTCGCCCGGGCTACGGCGGCCTTGACATCGTCGGCCAGCCCGTCACCGGAGAAGGAATCGGGGGTGACGTTGAGGATGCCCATGACATAGGTGCGCTCGCCCCAGCGCAACTCCAGCTCGCCGCAGCGGGTGGTGGCTAAAACCGATTGGCTTTCCATAACAAAAACCCTGCTTATATTTTAGCACGCTTTGGGCGGGGTGACTAGGGAGGGGGCTTGTTAGCGCAGGTTATTACTACCCACCCTACCACCTCACCTTATCAAACGTGCGTTTCTTCGTCCCACCCAAGACCCACCCTATAAGGGTGGTACCCCTTATATATCCCCCTGTAGGGGTTACGCCCTACCCCACCCTAACGAATTGACGCTCCTTAATCCGTCTTTTGGGGGGTTTGAAAGGGGGCTATGCCCCCTTTCTACCTTAAAGGGTGGAGGGCGGGAAAAGATAAAATCGAGGTGGGGGATTAAAAGGGTGAGATTGCTTCGTCACTACGTTCCTCGCAATGACAGTAG
>SOKR01000043.1 GCA_004375675.1 Dehalococcoidia bacterium | reverse complement strand
TTAAGCGCAGGCTGCGGGCGCCCGCCCCCTTGCCGATAACGATATCCAGCCCGAAGTCCTCCATGGCGGGATAAAGCACCTCTTCCACCGCCCGGTTGAGGCGGTGAATTTCGTCGATAAAGAGTACGTCGTGGCTGTGCAGATTGGTGAGGATAGCCGCCAGGTCTCCGGTGCGCTCCACCGCGGGACCCGAGGTAATCCTGAGGTTGACCCCCATCTCGGCGGCGATGATATAGGCCAGGGTGGTCTTGCCCAGCCCGGGCGGCCCGTAGAGCAGGACGTGGTCCAGCGCCTCGCCCCTGCCTTTAGCCGCGGTGATGGCTATCCTCAGGTTTTCCTTGACCTTGTCCTGCCCGGTGAAGTCGTCAAAGCAGCGGGGGCGGAGGCTGGTGTCAATGGTGGTATCCTCGGCTTTGGGCTTGCCGGAAATAATGCGCTCTATTTCTTCGTCCTCCGTGCTTTCACCCAAAAAAATCTTCGATTTTTCCGGGAACCCGCGTGGGTCAATCTAATTATAGCACATATAAATCAGCGTAAAACAAAGAGCCGCCTCTTTCTCGGGCGGCTCGGTTTTAACTTTGGCAATCGGCTCCGGATGCCTAAGCGGTCTCGGTCTCCTTGGGTTCTTCAGGCTCTTTAGTCTCCTTAGGCTCCTTAGTCTCTTCAGCAGCTTCTGCGCCGGCTTCCGGGCTGGGCGTCTCCTCGGCTTCCAGAGTCGGTGCTTCGCCACCGGCTTCCGCGCTGGGTGCTTCGGCGCCGGCTTCCAGGCTCGGCAGTCCCTCGCCCTCCAGAGCCAGCGCTTCTTCGCCGGCTTCCAGTTCAGGCTCGTCCTCGGAGACTTTGGCAAAGGCGGGGATGAGCTTGCCGATGATGACGTTTTCTTTGAGCCCGACCAGTCGGTCGATTTCGCCCTTGACAGCGGCTTCGGTAAGCACCCTGGTCGTCTCCTGGAAGGAAGCGGCTGCCAGCCAGCTGTCGGTATTGAGCGAAGCCCTGGTTATGCCCATCAGTACCGAGTGGGCGGTGGTGGGCTCGCCCCCCTCCGCCAGCACCTTGGCGTTGATATCTTCGTAGCGGAAGATGTCTATCAGCTCGCCGGGCACCAGGTCAGTGTCCCCCGGAGAGTCGATGCGCACCTTGGAGAGCATGCGGTGGACGATAACCTCGATGTGCTTATCGTTGATGTTCACGCCCTGGGAGCGGTATACTTTCTGCACCTCGTCCACCAGGTACTGCTGGACGGCTTCCTTGCCTAAAACATGGAGTATATCCTGGGGGTTGATGGAACCCTCGGTGAGCTGCTGCCCCGCCTTGATGTGCTCCTTATCCGGCACCCGAATATGGGCGCTGGCGGGCACGGCGTACTCCTGCTGTTGCTCCTCTTGGTAGCTGATAACCAGCTGCTCATCTTCGATAGTTACCTCACCGGCGACACGAGCCAGTATGGGTTTATCTTCGGTAGTCAACTCGGCTGCCTCGGCTTTAGCTTTAGATTTGGTTTTGGTTTTGCTTTTGCTTTTGCTTTTCTTCTTAGTCGGCGGGCTGGCCAGCTCAGTGCCTATATCTACCGATTGCCCCTTTTTAACCAGAACCTTCCAGCCGG
>SOKR01000124.1 GCA_004375675.1 Dehalococcoidia bacterium | reverse complement strand
ATCGGCAACTACGACCTGGGCATCTGCGGCTCGGACTGGATTGAAGAGCTGCTGGCTAAATACCCCAGCAGCGCCCTGATGAAGGTGAATGACCTGAAATACGGCGAGGGCGCTCTCTACGCTGCCGCCAGCGCGGCGGCGGGGGTAGATAGCGTGGAAGCGGTAAGAGCCAGGCCGGACACGATACGCATCGCCAGCGAATACCCCAACCTGGCCGAGTCCTTCGCCATCAACACGCGGCTGAAGCACTTCAGCGTCTTTCCCCTCTGGGGAGGCGCCGAGGTCTATCCGCCGGAGAGCGCCGACCTGGCGCTGGTCGGCACCGCCGAGGAGTTTTCTTTCTACGGGCTGGTACCGATAAGCCGTGTGCTCAGCATCAGCGCCTTCTTAATCGCCAACCACGATAGCTGGAAAGCTAAAGAGCTGAGCAAGATGGTAGCCCCTATCGAAAAAGCGCTTATGCCCGAGAAGGCGGGGGGGAAGACCTGGGGAGAAAAGCGCTCCCCAGGCAAGGAGATGCGATATCCTGCGCCAGAAGCGGATAAAGATGTGGTGCGCTTAGCCCTGCCCGACGGGCACCAGCAAGCGCCCACCCAGCAGCTATTGAGCCAGGCGGGCATTCGCCTCGACGACTACCCCTCGGAGAAGGGCAACCGCCGACCTAGCATCAACCTGGAGGGCGTCAGCGTCAAGGTAATCAGGCCCCAGGACATGCCCCTGCAGGTAGCCAACGACAACTTCGACCTGGCTATTACCGGCCGGGACTGGCTCACCGAGCACCTCTGCCAGTTCCCCTCCAGCCCGGTGAAGGAGCTGCTCGACCTGAAGCTGGGGCGGGTCAAGGTGGTGGCGGTGGTCAGCCAGGAGCTGGACATAGCCGATATCCGCGACCTGAGCGAGTCCGAGCGGGCGTTGCCGCTACGGGTGGCTTCGGAGTATATAAATATCGCCGACAGGTACGCCCGTGATAACCGCCTCAACCGCTATCGGCTGATTCCGACCTGGGGGGCTAGCGAAGCCTTTCTGCCCGAGGACGCCGACCTGCTGATTGAGAATACCCAGACCGGGCGCACCCTGGCCCAGCACAAGCTGAGGATTATCGACACCCTCTTCGAATCGACGGCCTGCCTTATCGGCAGCGCCAGGCGGGTCTCAAGCCCGGCCAAGAAGGAGAGGATGGAGTCTATTACCAAAACCCTGCGTAAAGCCGCCGAGGAGATATGATGAGAATTATCGAAGGCTTTGAGCCGGCAAAAGCGCTGCTAGAGCGGCAACCGGGGACCGATTTCGCCCCCGACTCCCCCGCCCTGAGGCAGCGAATGAAACAAGTGTTCGGGACGGAAATGAGCCCGGAGCAGGCGGTGGCGCAGATAGTCGATGATGTGCGCAGTATGGGCGACTCTGCTCTCTTTAGCTATAGCCTGAAAATCGACCGGGCCAAGCTCAGCTCGCTTGAGGTGAGCAAGACGCAGATAAAGCGCGCCTACGTCGAGGTGGACAAGGAGTTGCTCTCCGCACTTAAATTCGCCGCCGGGCGCATCGGCTCGTTCCACCAGAAACAGAAGGACGCTATCCGGAGTCTGACCGCCAAGAAGGGCTTCGGGCAGTTGATACGCCCCATCGAGCGCATCGGCGCTTATGCCCCCGGTGGCACCGCCAGCTACCCCTCGACGGTGCTGATGACGGCTATCCCCGCCCGCATCGCCGGCGTCAAAGAGGTTATTTTGGCCACCCCACCCCACCCCGACGGGACGGTGCCGGCAGCGACACTGGTTGCCGCCGACATCGCCGGCGTCGACCGCATCTTCTCAGTGGGCGGCGCCCAGGCCATTGCCGCCCTCGCCTTCGGCACGGAGACCATCCCCAGGGTGGATAAAATCTGCGGGCCGGGCAATATCTTCGTCGTCCTGGCCAAAAAGCTGGTCTACGGCGCCGTGGGCATCGACAGCCTGCCGGGCCCCAGCGAGGTGCTCATTATCGCCGACGAAAACGCCGACTACGCCTATTGCGCCGCCGATATTTTAGCCCAGGCGGAGCATGACCCGCTGGCGGCGGCGATACTGGTAACCGACTCGATAGGGCTGGCCGCAGAGGTGAATAAAGAGGTGGAGCGGCAGCTAAAGAGCCTGGACCGCCGCGACATCGCCGCCGAAGCCCTGCGGAACCAGGGGCTGATCGCCGTCGTCGACGACATCGGCGAGGCTATAGAATTAGCCAATCTATACGCCCCCGAGCACCTGTCTTTGATGGTAAAGGGCGCCGACGCCTATGTCGAGCGCATAACCAATGCCGGCTGTATCTTCATCGGGAACAGCTCGACGGTGGTGCTGGGTGATTACACGGCGGGGCCGAGCCACGTCCTGCCCACCAGCGCTACCGCCCGCTTCAGCTCGCCATTGAATATACTCGACTTCGTTAAGCTCATCAACGTCGTCGACGTGGATAAAGGCACGCTAAAGAAGCTGGCTAAAGCCGCCGCCGTCATCGCCAGAGCCGAGGGACTGGAGGCTCACGCCCGGGCGGTGGAGAAGCGCCTGAAGTAAAATATTGACAAATTATACCCGCCTGTGCTAGAGTCCAAGCGAAATGTTGAATACTACCTTTCACAGCTATTATTACGCCTTCATATTTACCGGGCGCAACCGAGCGCTTGGAGGGTAGTATACGGCAATAAAAAACAAAGGATAAAAAATCCCAAAACCAGAACGGAACCCTCCAAGCGGAGGGAATTTTGTTTATATAGGGATATAGAAAGGGAGAAGAGGAATGTCTGGAGAAGGAATAACCAAGTTGATACGGTCGCACCTGGCTGCCTTTGGCGGCTATGTCCCCAGCAAGTCGCCGGAGCTACTGGCCGAGAGGGTTAAGATGCCCCTAAACGGCATCACCAAGCTGGACGCCAACGAAAACCTCTACGGCTGCTCGCCCAAGGTAAACGAAGCCCTGGGCGGCTACCCCTACTTTAATATCTACCCCGACGCCAACCAGACCGAGATGCGCCGACTGCTGGAGGGCTACACGGGCGTCAGCGCCGAACACATCGTCGTCGGCAGCGGCAGCGACCAGCTCATAGACCTTATTATACGACTCTTTGTCGGACCCGGAGACGAAGTAATCAACTGCGTGCCTACCTTCGATATCTTCCGCGTCAGCACCCTGCTCTGCAACGGCAAGCTGGTCGAGGTGCCCCGAGACGAGGACTACCGCGTCGATGTCAAAGCGGTCAAGAAAGCCATTACCAAAAAGACCAAGATGATAATGCTGGCTAATCCCAACAACCCCACCGGCACCCCCACCCCCCGGGAGGACGTGCTGGAGCTGATAGAGACCGGTGTGCCCGTGCTGGCTGACGAAGCCTATGTCGAGTTCAGCGGGGAAACGGTTACCCCCCTCGTCCCCAAGTACGAAAACCTGCTGGTCCTGCGCACCTTCTCTAAGTGGGCGGGGCTGGCCGGCTTAAGAGTCGGCTACGGCATTATGCACCCCAAGGTTGCCGGATATCTGCAGAGCATCAAGATGCCCTATAACGTGAATATCGCCGCCCGGGTGGCGGTACGCGAGTCGCTGAAAGACATCGACTACCTGATGGAAAAGGTAAAGGCTATCGTCGCCGAAAGAGAAAGACTCTTCGACGAGCTGACCAAGCTGGACTGGGTGAAACCTTTCCCCTCTAAAGCCAACTTTATCTTCTGCCACGTGCTCAACGGCAAAGCCGCTCAAATCCAGCAGGCGCTGGAGGAGAGGGGAATATTGATTCGCTATTTCGACCTACCAATGCTGCAGAACTCCCTCCGCATCAGCGTGGGCCGGCCCGAGCACACCGATGCCGTGATTAAAGCCCTGAAAGAGGTTGGGGGGGATTAATAAACGCCCCGAAATGTGTTAAACTGGGGGCGAAGAATCTTTGAGGCGGTGAAGCGATGAAGAAGCCGCGGGCAGCCACTATTAAAAGAGAGAGCAAAGAGACCAAGGTCAGCCTGGAGCTTAACCTCGACGGCAGCGGCCAATGGCAGATAAGTACCGGCATCAAGATGTTCGACCACCTGCTGTCGCAGCTGGCGCAACACGGCCGCTTCGACCTCAAGATTACCGCCAGCGGCGACGACCAGCACCACGTTGCCGAGGACGTCGCCATCTGCCTGGGCAAAGCCCTGGGCGAAGCGTTGGGAGAGAAGCGGAGCATTATCAGGATGGGCGATGCCGCCGTGCCTATGGACGACGCCATAGCGGCGGCGGCGGTGGATATCAGCGGGCGGGGATACACCGTGCTCGATTTGCCCTTTACCGATAATGACATGCACGGCTTCGCCACCGACCTCATCCGCCACTTTCTGGAGTCTTTGGCTATCGAAGCCAGGCTTAACCTGCACGCCCGCATTCTCTACGGCAGCAACGACCACCACAAGGCGGAAGCCCTCTTCAAAGCCTTGGGCCGAGCGCTGGACATCGCCACCAGAGTCGATGAGAGGCTTTCCGGCGAACTGCCTACCACCAAGGGCTTGCTGGAGGAATAGAGCTGAATTTAAACACCCTGGCCATGATAGTCCTGCTCCTTATCCTGCTCCTGCTGGGACTGTACGTCATCCCCCGCTGGCGCTTGAAAAGAGCCGTCCGACAGGTGATAGCCATCTTCCGCCGGAACAGTGCCCTCGACAAGAAGACCGCCAAGACGATTGACGAACTGAGGCTCAAGCCGCGCGGCTTTGCCGATGGGATGTTCCATTTACGCGACTTCAAACCCAACGCTTTAGACACGCTGGTAAAGGCGGGAATCATACAGGACACCGAGGACGGCCGGCTCTACCTCGCCGAGGACGCGCTTATGACGTCGGGTATCGAGGGGCGAGTCTACCCCCGCTAACTCCCCGAAATCACAGCGGAAAGTTGGAGCTTTCCCAGAAGCTGTCCCAGTCCTCTTTAGCTATGCCCAGACTGGAAAGCACCTTGGCCGGTATCGGGTAGGAGACGTCGTTTTCCCTCTCCAGCTTCTTAATGTGGCGGGCCATAACGAAGGTCAGGGTCTTGATGTGCTCGTAGCTCATCCGAATCCGGGCTACCGTCTCCGGCGTCTTGCCGGGACCGGGCTCAGGGGGGCTTTTGGCAAAGCTAACCGCCGCACCGTAGGGACCGCCGGCAATCATGAAGTGGTCTGAATAGTATTCGGGGACTTCTTTCTCTTCAGGCATATTATTTCTCCTGTTACAAAATTAAGGGCTTTTAATCGCTCAGTTTGTGACCGGCCAGCCTCTCGTAAGCCCGCTCGTATCGCCGGGCGGTAGCCTCGATAACGTCCGGGGGTAGCATGGGGGCGGGGGGCTTTTTATCCCACCCCGAACGGGCGAGCCAGTCTCTGACCGGCTGTTTGTCGAAGCTGGGCTGCGACTGGCCGACTTTATAGAGGTCGACCTCCCATATGCGGGAGGAGTCGGGGGTCAAAAGCTCGTCGATGAGGATCAGCTTATCGCCGTCCAGGCCGAACTCGAACTTGGTGTCGGCGATGATAATACCGCGGGCGATGGCATAGCCGCGGCCGTAGTTATATATTGCCAGGCTCTTCTCCTCCAGCTCGTCGGCCAGGGACTCGCCGACCATCTTTATCATCTCCTTGCGGGACATGGGCAGGTCGTGGCCCTCTTCCGCCTTGGTGGTGGGGGTGAATAAGGGCTGGGGCAACTCCTGGCTCTCTTTCAAGCCACGGGCTGCCTTTAGGCCGGAGATAGTGCCCTTTTCACTGTATTCCTCCCAGGCCGAGCCGGCCAGATAGCCCCGCACCACGCACTCCACCATGAT
>SOKR01000067.1 GCA_004375675.1 Dehalococcoidia bacterium | reverse complement strand
CGAGGCAAAACGGGAAGTCGACAAGACAAAGTCGGCCGCCGATGCCGATTACCGGGAACGGCGCTCCGAACTGCAACGCCAGGAAAACCGCCTGTCGCAAAAGACGGAAACCCTGGACCGAAAACTGGAAGGCGCGGAGCAGCGGGAGCGCAACCTGACCAACAAGGAAAAGGAGATAACATCTGTCCGTAGTGAACTGGATGAAATCAGGGCCAAGCAGCTAAAACAACTGGAGATGATTTCGGGCATGTCCACCGCCGAGGCGAAAAAGTTGTTCCTCGACGCCATAGAAACCGAGATGGAAAAGGAGACCTCGCGGCGCCTGCGGGAATGGGAGGCTAACTTCAGAGAGGAAGCCGACAAGAAAGCTCAGGACATTCTTTCGCAGGCGATACAGCGCTGCGCCTCCGAAGTGGTAACGGAGACAACGGTGGCGGCGGTCCCCCTCCCCAGCGACGAGATGAAGGGGAGGCTTATCGGGCGTGAAGGGCGCAACATACGGGCTCTGGAGCAGGCGACGGGCGTCGACCTCATCGTCGACGATACCCCGGAAGCGGTGACCCTATCCAGCTTCGACCCGGTGCGGCGGGAGATAGCCCGCTTAGCTTTGACCAAGCTCATCCAGGATGGGCGCATCCACCCCGCCCGCATCGAAGAGGTGGTAAACAAGACCAAGGAAGATGTTGAGGCGGCTATCCAGAACGCGGGCGAGCAGGCGGCATACCAGGTCGGTGTGCACGGGCTGCGCCCCGAGTTGGTCAAGCTGCTGGGGCGGCTTAAGTACCGCACCAGCTTCGGACAAAACGTGCTCAACCACTCCGTCGAGGTCGCCCACCTGGCGGGCATGATTGCCGGGGAACTGGGCGTCAACGTGGCTACCGCCAAGAAGGCGGGGCTGCTGCACGACATCGGCAAAGCGGTGGATAGAGAAGTAGAAGGTCCCCACGCTGCTATCGGCGCCGACCTGGTCAAACAGTGGGATAAGGCCCCCGAGGTCGTCCAGGGCGTCGGCGAGCACCACTTCGAGACCGATAGTACCAGCGTCTGGGGCTTTCTCGTGGCGGCGGCTGACGCCGTCAGCAGCGCCCGACCCGGAGCCAGGCGCGAGTCCCTGGAACGCTACCTCAAGCGCCTCAAGGAGCTGGAGGATATCGCCAACGACTTCAAGGGCGTGGAAAAGTCCTATGCCATTCAGGCCGGCCGCGAAATCCGCATCCTGGTCAAGCCCGAAGAGATTGACGACCTGGGCGCGATGAGGCTGGCGCGGGACATCGTCAAGAAGATAGAAGAAGGCCTGGAATACCCGGGGCAGATAAAGGTCACTGTGCTCCGGGAGACCAGAGCCGTAGATTACGCCAAGTAGGAAAACAGGTGCTGATATTAGCTATCGGTGATATCGTGGGCAAGCCGGGCCGGAAGGCGGTAAGCCATCTCTTGCCCGACCTCCGCCAGCAACACGGCCTGGAGCTGGTTATCGCCAACGGCGAGAACGCCGCGGGTGGCATCGGGCTGACGCCGGAAACCGCCCAGGAGTTGTTCGACGCCGGCGTCGACGTGATAACCTCGGGCAACCACATATGGGCGCAAAAGGAGATCTTCCCCTATCTTGAGGGCCAGATGCCTATCGTGCGCCCCTTAAACTACCCGCCCGGTGTACCGGGCCGGGGCTATATCGTCGTCGGTTCGGTGGCAGTGGTCAATATAATGGGACGGACGTTTATCGGCAACCTGGATTGCCCCTTCCAGGCCATGGACAAGCTGCTCGGCCAATTAAAGCAGCCCATTATCATCGTCGATTTCCACGCCGAGGCCACCTCGGAAAAGGTGGCTATGGGCCGATATCTGGACGGGCGCGTCAGCGCCGTCCTGGGCACCCACACCCACGTGGGCACTATCGACACCCAGATTTTAAGAGGGGGCACCGCCTATGTTTCCGATATCGGTATGACCGGCCCCATCGATTCGGTTATCGGCGACGACACCGACGCCGTTCTCCAGCGCTTTTTGACGGGCATCCACCACCGCCTCTCGGTGGGCAAGGGCAAGTCCGTCCTCAACGCCGTGATGGTGGATATCGCCGACACGGGGCGGGCCAGGAGTATCGAACGAATCTACCGGGAGGTGGACTAGCCTTGGGTCAGGTCGACCTCCACGTCCACTCCACCGCCTCCGACGGCCGGCTCAGCCCCATCGAGGTTATTAGGGAAGCGGCGGGGCGAGGGTTAGTCTATATCGCCCTGGCCGACCACGACAGCGTGGACGGCATTGCCGCCGCCAAAGCGGCGGCGCAGAGCCTTCCCCAGCTCACCGTTATCCCCGGTATCGAAATAAGCACCGACATCCCCCAGGGCGAGGTGCATATCCTGGGCTACTTTATCGACTACACCGACCCCCAACTTCTGGCCAAGCTGGAGGATTTCAAGAAGTCCCGCCTGCGGCGGGCCCAAGCGATGGTGGCTAAACTGGAAGGCCTGGGCGTTCATATCGCCTGGCAGCGCGTCCTGGAGCTGGCCGGCACCAGCACCATCGGCCGCCCCCACATCGCTCAGGCTATGCTGGAAAAAGGCTGTGTCCCCTCGTTTAAAGAGGCCTTTGATGAATACCTGGGGCACGGCAAACCCGCCTACGTGGAGCGGGAAAAGATGCTACCCGCCGAGGCGGTGGCGATAATCGTCAAAGCCCGGGGCCTGCCCGTGCTAGCTCACCCCCTCACCAGCGAAGACCCCGAGGGGCTGATTTTAGAGCTGAAGCCGGCGGGGCTGGTGGGCATGGAAGCCTACTACAGCGACTACACCGCCGAGGAAGTCGAGGGGCTGGTGGCGCTGGCGCAAAAACACGACCTTATCGCCACGGGCGGCAGCGACTTTCACGGCATAGAGCCCGACGAGGAAACCGCCATCGGCGGCGCCGACGTCCCCCTGGAAGCGGCCGAGCGGCTCATCGCCCTGGCTAAAGAGAGGGAGCCAAACCTTATCTTATGAGGAGAGTTTATGGCTATTGAGTTTGTCCTGTTACTGGTCGGCGGCTACCTCATGGGTTCCATTCCCACCGCCTATCTGGCCGCCCGGTGGACGCGGCGGATAGACATCAGGCAGTACGGCAGCGGTAATGTCGGCGGCGCCAACCTGATAAAGCTCGGCGCCCGCTGGATAGCCGTCATAGTAGGCCTCTTTGACACCGGCAAGGCGATGCCGGCGGTCTGGGTAGCCCACCTGGTAGGGCTGGACCTGACCCAGCAGGTAATCATAGGCATCGCCGCGGTTGTCGGGCACAACTGGCCCGTCTTTCTGCGCTTCAGCGGCGGCAGGGGCATCGCCACCATCATGGGAGTGGCGCTGATAGTCCCCCTGCTGAACGGCTTAATACCCTGGTCGCTGATAGCCTTCATGACAATTATGATAGCCAACGTGCTTACCGTACGCAGCATACCGGTGGGCATAGGCATCTCCGTGGCTGTTATGCCCATCGTCAGCTGGGTGACCGTCGAGCCTAAGTCGGGACAGCTGGCGCTGACTCTGGGCTTTGTCGCCATGTTTATCATTATGGTCATCAGGCGGCTGACCCCACGCCGCACCCAGATTTCGGCCTCGGTGACGACGGGGGAGCTATTGCTCAACCGGCTGCTCTTCGACCGCGACATCAGGGACCGGGAAGCCTGGATAAATCAGCAGCGGGTAAAGCCCAAAGAGGGAAAGGATTAATCGGGAAAGATGAAATGCGCCTATCACCCCGATGTTGAAACCAACTTAAGCTGCGGCAAGTGCGGCCAGCCGATATGTCCCAAATGCATGGTGGAGACACCGGTCGGGGCCAGGTGCCCCGATTGCGCCAAGGTATCCAAGCTGCCCACCTACCGCCTTTCCGCCAAGCACTATCTGATTGCGGCCGGAACGGCGCTGGGCATGGCTATCGCCGGCGGCTTTGTCTGGGGGATACTGCGGGAATTCCTGCCCTTCATCTTCCTCAACCTGCTGCTGGCGGGCGGCGTCGGCTATGCCATCGGCGAAGTGGTCGGCCGTTCCGTCAACCGCAAGCGCGGTAAGTGGCTGGCCCTAATCGGGGGTGTTGCCATACCCATAAGCTATCTGGCTAGCATCCCCTTCAACATGCTTTTTGAATACACGGCCGTCTTCCACCCGCTCGATATACTGGCCATAGCCATAGGCATATTTGTCGCCGTCATCCGACTGCGCTAAATAAAATATTTTTTGTCCGAAGGAAACTAGATAGGAGAATTCATGTCGCCGATTAGTATGAGCTACTTGGGAATCCCGGGCTACGTTATCTTCTGGGTATTGTTCGCCCTGGCCATCGGGCTGTTCCTGCGCCGCATGTACCAGCTGTGGCGCTATATGCTCCTGGGGCAATCCGCGGGCGGCTTCGGCCAGATGGTAAAGAGGGGCTTAACTACCATCGTCAGGGTATTCGGGCAATGGTGCCAGCTTAAAAACCTGACCGCCAAGAACCGGGCCAGCCTGGGCCACGCCTTTATGGCCTGGGGGTTCTTTATCTACATCCCCTTCTACCTGATATTTATCATCATCGGCGGGGGCTTCGGCCTCCATGAAACGCTGGAACACACCAGCTTCTTCTTCTACTACGCCTGGGTTATGGATATCGCCGCCCCGTTTATTATGCTCGGCGCTCTCTGGGCCATCATCCGCCGCTATGTTATCCGGCCGCCGCGGCTTAAAGGCGAACAGACCTTCGAGGCGCTGGTCATACTGGTCACGGTCTTTATCCACCCCTTAACCCACCTCTTTAAGGAAGCCACCAGCATCGCCCTGGGCTACGCCCCGGTGGGCTTGGGCGCCAACCTGCCCCCGATAAGCGAGGCGCTGAGCAATCTTTTCGCCAACGCCAGCCCGTCTGCGATTCAGGCGGCTAACGCCGCCTTCTTCTGGGCGCACTGGGGCTTTGTCCTCTTCGTGCTGGTCTTTATTGCCTACTCCCGCTACCTCCATATGATTGCCAGCATGTTCAACGTCCTGCTCCAGTCCCCACCCCCCAAGGGCGCCCTGCGCCCCATCGACCTGGAGAAGGCGGAAAGCTTCGGCGCCGCCAAGATAACCGACTTCAACCGCAAGCAGCTTTTAGACCTCTATTCCTGCGTCATCTACGGCCAGTGCCAGGAGGTCTGCCCGGCAACGGCCAGCGGCAAAGCATTAAATCCCAAGAACCTGATTGACGACCTCAAGGAACATCTAGTCACCGAGGGCCCCGGGCTGCTCAAGGGAGGCGAACCCACCAAGGCTATGATCGGCGAGGTCATCACCGAGGATATAATCTGGGCCTGCACCACCTGCCGCGCCTGCCAGGAAGCCTGCCCGGTGGCGGTGGAGCACGTGGAAAAGATAATCGATATGAGGCGCAACCTGGTCATGGAGCAGGCGTCCATCCCCGAAACGGCGGAAGGGGCATTGAGGAGCATCGAAGACCGCGGCCACCCCTGGCGGGGAACTACTCTGTCGCGGACGGACTGGGCCGAGGGGCTGGAGCTTAAGGTTCTGGCCGACGACAGCGATATCGATATTCTATTCTGGGTGGGCTGCACCGGCGCGCTGGAAGAGAGGAGCACCAAGATTTCCCAGGCTACGGCCAAGCTGCTCAAGGCGGCCGGCGTCAACTTCGGTATCCTGGGAACGGAAGAAAGCTGCTGCGGCGAGCCCGCCCGCCGTCTGGGCAACGAATACCTCTTCCAGATGCAGGCGGAGAAGAACATCGAAATATTAAAGAACTATGGGGTCAAGCGCATCGTCACCGCCTGCCCCCACGGCTACCACACCCTGAAGAACGAATACCCCCAGTTCGGCGGCAA
>SOKR01000087.1 GCA_004375675.1 Dehalococcoidia bacterium | reverse complement strand
CATAACTCAAAAAACAAATCCCGCGCTCCCCCACCCCCGAATTGTTTCCCCCTTTTGCCGATGTTGTTATTCCCCAATTATGCTACAATAAGCTCAAATGATTCCCGTCAAGCTGTCGCTGCGCAACTTCATGCCCTACCGGGACAACGTGCCCCCGCTCTACTTCAACGGCATCCACATCGCCTGCATCTCCGGCGACAACGGCAACGGCAAGTCGGCTCTCATCGACGCTATGACCTGGGCGCTATGGGGCAAGACCCGAAACACCTCCAAGAGCGACGACCCCCTCATTCACCAGGGCCAGAACGAGATGGAGGTAGAGTTCGACTTCGCCGTGGACAAGCAGAGCTACCGCATCATCCGCAAGCACGCCAGGCCCAGGCGGGGGAGCAGGACAGGCAAGACCCTCCTCGACTTTCAGATAGCCACCAACGACGGCTTCAAGTCAATCAGCGCCGACAGCATAACCCAGACCCAGCAGAAAGTCATCAACATCCTGCACATGGACTACGCCACCTTCATCAACAGCGCCTTCCTCAGGCAGGGCCACGCCGACGAATTCACCAACCAGCCGCCGACCAAGCGCAAGGAGGTGCTGGGCAACATACTGGGGCTAGCCTTCTACGACGAGCTTGAGCAGCGGGCTAAAGAGCTGGCCAAGGAGCAGGAAGCCGAAGGGAGACAGCTCGAAAGCGCCCTGGAGGAAATCAACCGAGAACTAGCCCAAAAGCCAGCCTATGAAGCCGAGCTGGAGCAGGCGCAGGCGGCGCTTACCCAGGTGGAAAAGAGCCTGGCCGAGCACGAAACCAGGCTGGCTAAGCTCAAGAAGGATAAGGAGGCCCTGGAGAACAAGAAGCAGCAACTGACCCAGCTTGAGGAGCACACCGCCGCCACCAGGAGAGAGCTAGAGCGCCGCGAGCAGGAAGTCGCCCAGTATCAAGCCCGCATCAAAGAACACGAAGCGGTCATTGCCCAGCGCCCGGCCATAGAAGAAGGCTATGCCCGGCTAGCCGAAGCCCGAAAACAGAACGAGGAGTTGAATCAGAAGCTGGGACTGCTGGTCAAGCTGAAGGAGAAAAGGAGCCAGCTTGAGTTGGCTATCGAGCGGGCGCAGGCAGCTCTAATCACCGAACACAAACTGGCCCAGAGCAAAATCGCCGAGCTGGAAGCCACCTCCCAGAAACTGCCCCAGCTTAAAAACGAGCTGCAGCAGGCGGAAGCCCGATTGCACCAGCTGGCGGAACAGGAAAAAGAACTGGGGAGTAAAAAGCAAGCCAGCCAGGAGCTGCGTACCCAGATAAACTACCTTTCGTCCAGCCGGACCAGCCTGGAACGGGAGATAGCCGAGATAACCGAAAACATCAAAATCCTGTCGACCCACGCCGAGACCAAATGCCCCCTGTGCGAGACCGAGCTGGGCGAAGACGGCCTGAAACGGATTCAGGACAACTACACCGCCGAACGGGAAAGCAAATCCAAGGCGCTGGCGTCAAACCAGGCTGAACTGGCCAATAAGAAGAAAGAACTTTCGACATTAGAAGGCGAGCTATCGCCACTGGAAACAAAGCTGGGGCAGGACAAAGCCTCGGCGCAGACTAAAGTCAGCCTGCTCAACCAGAGCATCAGCGAAGTCCAGGCTGTTGATAGCCAGCTCAACCAGGCAAGAGAAAAACTCAACGAGATTGAACAGAGCCTGGCGGGCAAAGACTTCGCCGCCGAAGAACAGCAGGCGTTAGCTCAGGTCGAGAGGGAGCTGGACAGGCTCGACTACGACTCGCCGCAGCACGAGCAGCTCCGCCAGCGCCTCGTTGAGCTGGAAAAATACGAAAGCCCCAAGCGCAAGCTGGAAGAAGCCGACCGTCTGCTCCGTCAGGAAAAAGAGGCGGCGGCTAAAGCCGAGGAAGCCAGCCGGGAACTACGCCAGAGGCTGGAAGCCGACACTAAAAAAGGGCAGGACTTGAACCAGGAACTGGCAGCCCTTCCCCAGCTTACCACCGACTTAACCCAGGCGGAAAGCGAACACCAGACGCTGGCGGCACAGCAAAAGCAAGCCCAGGAGCTGATGTGGGGCGTGAAATCCAAGCTGGAGCGTTGCTCGGAACTGGAGATAAGGAAGGGAGAAAAGGAGAAGCTGCTAGGCCAAGCGTCGAAAGAGGAAAAAATCTACAAAGACCTGGCACAAGCCTTCGGCAAAAAGGGAATACAGGCCCTGATTATCGAGATGGCGCTGCCCGAAATCGAAGCTGAAGCCAACCGTCTGCTGGGGCGGATGACCGACAACCGCATGCACGTCAAGATGGAAACCCAGCGTCAAACCAGGAAAGGCGAAACGGTGGAAACACTGGACATCAATATCGCCGACGAGCTGGGAACAAGAAACTACGAAATGTTCAGCGGCGGCGAAGCCTTCCGCATCGACTTTGCCGTGCGCATTGCCCTATCCAAGCTCTTAGCCCGACGGGCCGGGGCACCCCTCCCCACCCTGATTATCGACGAAGGCTTCGGCACTCAAGATAGCTCCGGTATCGAAAAACTGAAAGAGGCGATTAACTCTATTAAGGATGACTTCGACAAGATATTGGTTATCACCCACATGGAGGAACTTAGAGACGCCTTCCCCACGCGAATTAATGTGGCGAAAACAGCCCAGGGTTCGACGGTAGAACTAAGCTGATTCTAGAGGCCAAGGTCTTCGGCGATACCCTTCATCGCCTTTAAGCCCAGTTCGATAAACTCGTCGAGCTCAATCCCCAGCTCAGCGCACTGAGCGATTTGCTCCCTATTCGCTCCGGCAGCGAAACTTTTTTCTTTGAACCTCTTCCTCACCGACTTGGCCTCAACGCTGGCCAGTTTCTTATCGGGTCGCACCAGGGCAGCGGCGATTATCAGGCCGGTGAGCGGGTCGGCGCAAAAGAGAGCTTTATCGAGCTGGCTCTCACGGGGAATGCCGTGGGCTTCGTTGTGGCAGAGTATGGCGTGGGCCATAGCCTCGCTGGCTCCCATCTCCCTGACCAAATCAGCGCCCAGCTTGCTATGGGTACTCATATCGCCCTCGGTGAGCTCCATGTCGATATCGTGCAGCAGCCCGGTAAGACCCCACTCCTCCTCGTCCTCACCCAGGCGCTTAGCCAGGGCACGCATAATAGCCTCGGTAGCCAGCATATGCTTGATGGTGTTCTTGTTCTCTACATTGGCTTCGATAGAATCAAGCGCTTCGTCCCGAGTCATCTGTCTCCTTTACCAACCGGTGGTCTCAACAGCCACGCCAATATAATACCCGAAATACCAACTACAGCGCAAATCAAGAAAGCTATCTGGTAACTACCAAGCATATCAAATACACGACCAGCCACCAACGGGCCAACCGCCCCGCCGGCAGTGAAGCCAAACGAAGCGACCCCCATGACAACCCCGTGTGAACTCAAGCCAAATAACTCAGCAACTATTGGCGATTCCATGGCCGCTAAACCACCATAAGCGAAACCGAAAATAACGGCAAACAGGTAAAGCATCCACAACTCTCCGGTCACTACTAGCCAAAATAGAGCGCCTGACATCAGGATAAGGTTAACGATAAGCGGCGATTTGCTCCCAACCCTATCGGTAATACTACCGGTTGCAATCCTGCCCAGAATACTTAACCCGCCAATAACCGCCAGAATACCAGCAGCAACCGTGGCTGAAATTTCTATATCGGTAGCATAGTTAGCAATGTGGGCAATGATAGTATGCAAACAGTAGCCAAAACAGAATAGTATAGCGAAAAGCACCCACAACTGCCAGCTAGCCATTGCCTCTCGAAGAGAAAATCCCCTGGCATGCAAATTCAAGCCCGCCGCCTCCTTTTTCTCCCCGTCGGGCAACAGCCCCATTTGCCTGGGGTCAAGCCTTAAGAACTGAGCTGCCAATATAATGAGGACTAAAGCTATAGCGCCGATCACAATGTAAGCAGTGCTCCAGCTCAAGCTTTCGATGAGCCAGGTAGCCGCCGGAGGGATAATCAGGGTGCCGATACCTATGCCAGCGACAACAAAACCGGTCATTATCCCTCTCCTTTTGACAAACCACCTAGCTACCGTAGATAACGGAGGGACAAAGGCACCACTCATGCCCACACCTACTACTACCCCATAGAAGAGATATAGCTGCCAGATAGCACTGACCTGTGACATTAACAAATAGCCTAGACCCAAAAGGAAGCCACCGAGTGTCATCACTATTCGGGGACCAAACCGGTCGGTAAGCCTGCCCATGACGATAGCCAGAAGGCCACTCAGAAAGGCGGCCAGCGAGTAGGCTCCTGAGGTCGCGGTCCGTGTCCAGCCAAACTCTGCAGATAGTGGTTTGAAAAAGACACCGAAGGAGTAAAACGTGCCGAACATCAATAGCATGATAAAGAAGCAAAGCAAAACGATAACATAGCCATAGAAAAACCTTGGCTTCCTGGCAGCAGTTAAGTTCGAAGCTTCCCGCTTAGGCACAACAAACTCACCCTCAGGATGCAATTCGCACAAAAATACGGGCTTTGCGCCCGCTAGCCAATACCAGCTATGGAAATAGAAGTGCTCTTAATCAGTCAGCAGTCAACCTCTTAAAGCATACTCCATATCCTTGCCCCGATGCAACACCCGACCCAGGTACTGACCGGTGGCGGAGGACTTCTCTTTAGCTATCTCCTCGGGGGTGCCGGTGGCGACGATATAGCCCCCAGCGTCACCCGCCCCCGGGCCCAGGTCAATGATATGGTCGGCATTCTTCATCACGTCCAAGTGGTGCTCAATGACCACCACGCTGTTGCCGCCGTCAACCAGGCGCTGGAGCACTCGTAGCAGCGCGGCGACATCCTCGAAGGCAAGACCTGTGGTCGGCTCATCGAGGATATAGAGCGTCCGCCCCGTAGAGCGCTTTGACAGCTCGGTGGACAGCTTTACCCGCTGCGCCTCGCCGCCGGATAGCGTGGGCGCGGGCTGGCCGAGGCGGATATAGCCCAAACCCACATCCCGCAACGTCTGCAGCTTATTCTTCACCTTGGGGAAATGCTCAAAGAAAGCCAGCGCCTGCTCCACGGTCATATCCAGCACCTCGGCGATGTTCTTGCCCTTGAACCTGATCTCCAGAGCCTCGCGGTTATAGCGCTTGCCCTTGCAAACCTCGCAGGCGACGGTGACATCGGGCAGGAACTGCATCTCAATCTGTATATACCCCTCCCCCCGGCAGGCTTCGCAACGCCCGCCCTTAACGTTAAAGGAGAAGCGCCCCGGGGCGTAGCCCCTCATCCTGGCCTCGGGCACGGTGGCGAAAAGCTCGCGGATAGGAGTGAAAGTGCCTGTATAGGTAGCCGGGTTGCTGCGGGGGGTACGCCCGATAGGCGACTGGTCGATATTGACCACCTTGTCTATGTGCTCAATACCGATGATATCATCGCACTTCCCCGGCCTCTCCCGCGCGCGGTAAAAGAGCTGCGCCAGCTTCTTATAAAGGATATCGTCGATGAGAGTGCTCTTGCCGCTACCGGAAACGCCGGTGATGCCGACGAACTTGCCCAGAGGGATATGTACGTCGATATTCTTCAGGTTATTCTGCCGCGCCCCCTTGATGACGAGCTCCTCGCCGTTGCCGGGGCGGCGCTGGGGCGGTAAAGGAATCTTTTTAGCGCCGCTGAGGTACTGGCCGGTTATCGACTCGGCGCATTTCATGATATCGTCCAGGGTGCCGGTGGCGACGATATAGCCCCCGTGCTCCCCCGCCCCGGGCCCCATATCAATAATGTGGTCTGCCGCCCGCATCATGGCTTCGTCGTGCTACACCACCACTATGGTATTG
>SOKR01000027.1 GCA_004375675.1 Dehalococcoidia bacterium | reverse complement strand
GCCGCACCCGGAACGGTTTTTGCGCTGGACGCAGCACCCGCGCTGGGTGAGGGAGGCAAACCGGGAGTGGGGGGACGGCTTCGGTATTTTCAGGAACGCCGTGGAGTGGGTCAGGAGTGCCTGAAAAGACCTGTCTCGCCTCCTGGAGCGGGGGCAAAGACAGCTGTTTTGCCTGCTACCGGGCGCTGGCCCAGGGCTACAAAATCTCTTACCTGGTCAACTTTATCTCCCGGCAGTACCAGCGGGTGAGCTTTCATGGCACGGAAAAACGGATTATTCAACTGCAGAGCCAGGCTATCGGTATCCCCGTGTTGCAGAAGGAGACCACCCCCGACGGCTACGAGCAGGAGTTCAAGGAAGCGGTACGGGAATTGCTCCCCGAAGGCATAAAGGGGATGGTCTTTGGGGACATCTACCTCGACGAGCACAAGGAATGGGTGGAGAGGGTCTGCGCCGAGTTGGGCATCGAAGCCGTCGAGCCGTTGTGGGGTAAGAGTCCGGGAAGCGTCCTCAGCGGCTTTATCGAGGCGGGCTTTGAGGCTATTATCGTCGGCGCCAAAGCCGAGTTGATTGACGAGGAGTGGGTGGGGAGGGGGGTTGACAGGGATTTTATAAATTACCTTAAATCTAAGGATATCGACCTCTGCGGGGAGAACGGAGAGTACCATACGCTGGTGGTCAACGGTCCTTTGTTCAAGAGGAAGATAGAGATAACCGAGAGCCGTACCATCAAGCGGGACGGCTACTGGTTTTTGGATACTGTCAACTACCACCTCGCCTGATGCTACCACTGACTTAATATCTAAGGGGAGGATTTGACAGAAGCGTTATATCGCTTGTAATATAACAATGGTTAATTAAGGCAAGAGGATTTATGACCGAAATACCAAAGTTCAGGCCGAAGAAGACGGAGCATTTTTCCCGCCACCCCACCCCCGGGCGCCGAATAAGGGGTCGTATATGGATGGAGCGCGACGGCGAGCTCTATATGGGGTGGGGAAGAGCCATGCTGCTGGAGAGAATCGATGAGTACGGCTCAATCGCCGCCGCCGCCCGTTCCATGAAGCTGGGCTACCGCAACGCCTGGCTCTGGGTAGAATCAGCCAACAGGCTGGCGCCTTCGCCCCTGGTGGAGAAGAACACCGGTGGGGCAGGGGGAGGCTATGCCCGCCTGACCGACGAGGGGCGCAAAGCGGTTAAAGAATACAAGGCGCTGCACGACAAGTTCGAGGACTTTATAGAGCAGGTCGCCTGATTTTTTTGTCAGACGCTATATCCGAGCTGACCTAGAAAGCAAAAGAATGCAAAAACTACTTCTCTTACTTCTTGCCGGCTTATTGTTTCTGGTTCCCATCGGTGGGTGCGGCGAGCAGGAAGAAGCGCCTATCGGCATGGCGGTGGAGTTTATGGACCACGCCGCCTGTGCCTACATCGCCCAGGACATGGGGTGGTACGAGGAAGAAGGGCTGGAGCTGACCGCCTACGATAGCTATGTCACCGGTATGGCTCTAGCCGCGGCCCTGGGGCGGGATGAGGTCAGCGTCGCCTATATCTGCCTGATTCCGGCGATAAACGTCTATGCCAACGCCGGGGTGCCCATAAAAATCGTGGCCGGGAC
>SOKR01000142.1 GCA_004375675.1 Dehalococcoidia bacterium | reverse complement strand
GTTCCCCGACGCCAGGTGCGGCATCGGGCCCGCTACGCAGGACGGCTTTTACTACGACTTCGAATTACCGCGACCGCTGACCCCCGACGACCTGCCTATCATAGAGTCTAAAATGAAGGAGCTGGTCGCCGCCGAACTGCCTTTCAGCCGTGAGGAGTTGAGCCGTGAGGACGCGCGCTCTCTATTCGCCAAACAGCCCTACAAGCTGGAGCTTATCGAAGAAATAGCCGACGAAAAGGTCGGCGTATATCGCCAGGGGTCTTTCGTCGATTTGTGCCGGGGGCCTCACCTGGCTTCCACGGGCGAGATTAAAGCCTTTAAGCTGGTGAGCATCGCCGGGGCGTACTGGCGGGGGGACGAGCATAATCCCATGCTGCAGCGGGTCTACGGTGTCGCCTTCGATACCGAAGACGCCCTGGCCGAATACCTCAAAAACCTGGAGGAGGCGGCCAAGCGCGACCACCGCAAGCTGGGCAAGGAGCTGGACCTCTTCAGCATCCACGAGGAAGCTGGTCCCGGTTTAGTCCACTGGCACCCCAAGGGCTCCACGATACGGCGCGTTATCGAGGACTTCTGGAAGGACGAGCACTTCAAGCGGGGCTATGACCTGATATACACCCCGCATATCGGCAAGCTGGACCTCTGGAAGACGAGCGGGCACTGGGACTTTTACCGCGAGAGTATGTACGACCCCATCGATGTCGAGGGGCAGGAATACGTTATCAAGCCGATGAACTGCGTCGGGCATATACTGATATATAAGACCAGCCAGCGCAGCTACCGCGAATTGCCTTTGCGCTACGCCGAGCTGGGCACGGTCTATCGCTACGAGCGCTCCGGTGTATTGCACGGCTTATCCAGAGTGCGTGGCTTTACCCAAGACGACGCGCATATCTTTTGCCGCTTCGACCAGCTGGAGGATGAGGTGGTGGGGGTGCTCGACCTGGCGTTGTTCATGGTGGACACCTTCGGCTTCAGTAACTACAGTATCTATCTTTCCACCCGCCCCGAAAAGTACGCCGGCGATATCAAGGTCTGGGAAGAAGCCACCGATACTTTAGCCAAGGCGCTGGAACGGCAGAAGCTCGCCTACGAAATCGACCCCGGTGAGGGGGTCTTCTACGGGCCCAAGATAGATATAAAGTTCGAGGACGCGGTGGGGCGGGGGTGGCAGGGACCGACCATACAGGTCGATTTTAACCTGCCGGCGCGCTTCGATCTGAACTACATCGGCGAGGACGGGAAGGAGCACATGGTGGCTATGGTGCACCGCACCGTGCTGGGGAGCATGGAGCGCTTTCTGGCTTCGCTTATCGAGCACTACGGGGGGGCTTTCCCCGTCTGGCTGGCGCCCGTGCAGGCGGTGGTGCTACCCATCGCCGACCGCCACCTGGAATACGCCCGCAAGCTGGAAGCCGAGCTCAAAAAGGAGGGGATAAGGGGGGTGGTTGACGCCCGCTCGGAGACGGTGAACATGAAAATACGGCAGGCGCAACTGGAGAAGGTGCCCTATATGCTGGTCGTCGGGGACAGGGAGGTGGCCGATGGCACTGTTTCCATCCGACTGCGCAGTGGTGAGCAAGCCAACGCCCAGCCCTTTGCCGACTTTAAGAAGAAGTTAAAAGGGGTTATCGCCAGCCGCAGCCTGGAACTGAAGCTGTAAAACTTGACTAGCGCAGGCTGTTATGCTATAGTTTTTGCCCATAAACCTTAAGGGTGTGCGGGAGGTAAACAGAACATAGTTAAACCGCTACGGGTTAACCAGGGCATTAGAGCCAGGGAAGTCCGCCTGGTGGGGGAGAAGGGCGAGCAGTTGGGGATTATGCCCATGAGCCAGGCGCTGGAGATGGCGAGGAGGCATGACCTTGACCTGGTTGAGGTAGCTCCTACCGCAAAACCACCCGTATGCCGCCTGCTCGATTACGGTAAGTACAAGTACGAGCAGTCCAAGAAGGAGCGCGAGCAGAGGAAGAACCAGAAGGTTTCCATGCTGCGCGAGGTCAGGTTGCGACCCAAGATTGGTAGTCACGACTTTGAGGCTAAGACCAGGTCGGTGAGGAAGCTTCTGGGGGAGGGCGACAAGGTTAAGATTACGGTGCGGTTCCGGGGGCGGGAAATCACCCATCCCGAAATTGCCTGGGGTCTGTTGCAGCGGATGACGGAATCGTTGCAGGGGGTGGCGGCTATCGCCCGGCAACCGGTGATCGAGGGGCGGAGTATGACCGTAATCCTCGCGCCGTTAGCCGTCCAGAAAGTGAAAACGACTGAGAAGAGCGAGGCAGTAAAGGGGTCTTAAAAAAGTGCCGAAAATAAAAACCCATAAGGGAGCCAAGGGCCGCTTCCACATCACGGGCAGCGGCAAAATTATGCGAGTCAAGGGCGGCAAGAGCCATTTGCGCCGCCGCAAGCCGAAGCGGGTGCGTCGTCTCTTCGGCGACACCATACCGCTGAATGCTGCGGACCGGAAGCGGATTCAGCGGCTTTTGCCCTACGGTGTGAAGTAAATTAGGGGGATAGTGTGCGAATCAAGCGAGGGGTAACCAGCCACAAACGACATAAGAAAGTATTAGCCATGACCAAGGGGCATAGAGCCACCCGTCATTCCCTTTACCGGCGGGCTAAAGAGTCTATGCTGCACGCGTTGAGCTATGCCTACGCCCACCGCCGCGAGCGCAAGGGCGACATGAGGCGGCTGTGGATTTTACGGGTCAGTGCCGCCAGCCGAGCGCAGGGGCTTAACTACGGGCAGTTCATCTACGGCCTGAAGCAGGCGGGGGTGGACATCAACCGTAAGATACTGGCCGATATGGCGGTGCGGGAGCCCGAAGCCTTTGCCAACCTGGTGACTATAGCTAAGGGGAAGGTGGAAGGGTAAGAGGTTTTTTGACAAGGAGCTTAAGAGGGGGTTTTGCCCCCTCTTTTTTTATTATTTCCTTGACCCTTATGTAACTGAGAAGCTATAATCCAAGACAACCATGATAAGCGAACTTGAAGAGCTGATAGCCAACGCCCTGCGGGAGCTGGAAGCGGTTACCCAGGACAAAGACCTGGAAGCCTGGCGGGTGCGCTACCTGGGCAAGAAGAGCCAGTTGACTACGATTTTACGCGGGCTGACTGGCCTGCCCATGGAGGAGAGGAAAAGGGTGGGGGCGCTGGCTAACCGCATTAGAGCCGAGCTGGAGAACAGCTATCAGCAGAAGATTCAACTGCTCCGCGAGGACCAACTGGTGAGCGCTGTCGGGGCGGAGTCTCTCGATATTACGCTGCCCGGGCGTCTTTTGCCCGGCGGGCGTCTGCATCCCATCACCCAGACCATCCAGGAAATCCACGAAATCTTCGTTTCCATGGGCTTTCAGGTGATGGAGGCGCCGGAGGTGGAGTGGGACTACTACAACTTCGAGGCTCTGAACATACCCCACCACCACCCCGCCCGCGACAGCATGGCCACCCTGTGGGTTGACTATAAGAATGAGAAGGGCGAAAGGGACATGCTGCTGCGCACCCACAACACGGCGGGGGACATCCGGGCGATGGAGATGATGAAACCGCCGATTCGGGTGGTGACCACGGGCAAGGTCTATCGCTACGAAGCCAGCGACGCCACCCACCTGCCCATGTTCTACCAGATTGACGGCTTTGCCGTGGACAAGAGCATCACCATGGCCGAGCTTAAAGGGACGCTCTACGAGTTCGCCCGCCGTTTCTTCGGCGAGGAGAGGAAGGTGCGCTTCCGCTGTGACTATTTCCCCTTCGTCGAGCCGGGGGTGGAGATGGCTATAGAGTGCGGGGTCTGCGGTGGTAAGGGCTGCCGACTCTGCGGCGACAGCGGCTGGATTGAGATACTGGGGGCGGGGATGACGCATCCCAAGGTTTTGGAACGGGGGGGCCTCGACCCCAAGGTCTATTCCAGTTTTGCCTTCGGGATGGGCATAGACCGTCTGCCCATGCTGCGTTACGGCATTGATGATATAAGACTTTTCTATGGCAGCGACCTTAGATTTTTGAGGCAGTTCTAGAGATGAAGGTTTCACTGAATTGGCTTAAAGACTACGTGGATATAAAGCTGCCCGTGGACGAACTTGCCCGCAAGCTGGCCATGGCCGGCACCGAGGTCAAAACGTGGCAGGTGATTGGCGGGAGCTGGGAGGGCATCGTCGTCGGGCAGATTACCGCCATCAATCCCCACCCCAACGCCGACCGCCTCACCCTGCCGATGGTAGACCTGGGCACAGAGCAGCAGACCGTGGTCTGCGGGGCGCCCAATCTAAAGCTGGGGGATAAGGTGGTTTTTGCCCGCGTTGGCGCCAGGCTTATCGACGGTCATACCGGGAAGCCTTTCACTCTGGAGGCGGCCAAGATACGGGGGGTGGTATCGGAGGGGATGGTCTGCTCGGAAAAAGAGCTCGGCATCTCCGACAGCCACGAGGGCATCATGGTATTGCCCGCCGAGGCACCGGTGGGTAAACCACTGGCCGACTACATGGGCGATGTCATCCTCGACCTGGATATAACACCCAACCGCCCCGATTGTCTCTCCGTTATCGGCATCGCCCGGGAGATTGCCGCTTTAACCGGGCAAAAGGTTCGTCTCCCCAAAGACGATTATGATGAAACGACGACTACCATTGACAGCCAGGTATCAGTGCAAATTGCCGACCCCGACCTCTGCCCGCGATACAGCGCCAGCCTGGTCAGTGGGATAAAGATAGGGGCTTCGCCGCCCTGGATGCAACAGCGACTTATTGCTGCCGGCATGCGTCCCATCAATAACATCGTCGATATCACCAACTACGTTATGCTGGAGTACGGCGAGCCGCTGCACGCTTTCGATTACAACCATATTAGAGGACAGAAGATTATCATCCGCCGCGCTAAAAAAGGCGAGGTCATGGTTACCCTGGACGGGAGCAAGCGGGCGCTGGCGCCCGATATGCTGGTCATCGCCGACACGGAACGGGCGGTGGCGCTGGCGGGGGTGATGGGGGGCTATGACAGCGAGGTGACCGAGAATACCACCGCCATCTTTTTGGAGGCGGCCAGCTTTAACCCGGCCAGCATCTATGAAACGGGCCACAGCCTGGGGCTGCCCAGCGAAGCCCGCCTGCGCTTCGAGCGGGGGATTAGCGCGGGGGTAACGATTCCGGCGCTGAAACGGGCGACACAGCTGCTGGTCGAAATCAGCGGAGGCCAGGCCGCCAAGGGCTTCATCGACGCCTATCCCGGAGAAAAGAAAGCGGAGCCTGTCCGGCTGCGCAGTTCTGAGGCAAAGCGCCTGCTGGGCGTTGATTTCAGCGTCAGGCAGATGAAAGATACGCTGGTGGCTTTGGGCTTCGAGGTCAAAGCCGGAGCTTCGAATGCAGAATTACTGGCTATCGCTCCTTACTGGCGCAGCGATGTCAGCCTTGAGGAAGACCTTATCGAAGAGGTCGCCCGTATTATCGGCTACGACGAGATACCGATTACCATGCTCAGCCAGCCCGTGCCCCGCCAGAATCCGTCGCCGATGCTAAAGCTGAAGCCGCAGGTGAGCCGCATACTGGCCGACTACGGCTTCCAGGAGGTCATCACCTTTTCCATGATGGGAAGTGAGGCCTTGAATAAGCTCTCGCCCCACTCCCAACCGCCGGAGCCGGAACCGCTGCGCCTAGCCAACCCCATGACCGCCGAGCAGGAGTACCTGCGCCCGACTCTGCGGGCTAATCTCCTCTCCGCCTTGGAATCCAATCTCAGGCACGAAGAGAACGGCGTCAGACTCTTCGAGCTGGGCCGGGTTTATCACCAGCGAAAAAACGACCTGCCCAGTGAGCCGGAGATAGTCTGCGGGGTGGCG
>SOKR01000139.1 GCA_004375675.1 Dehalococcoidia bacterium | reverse complement strand
CCCCCGGCTGCGCTGATTCCCGCCGCCGCCAGCGCGCCGCGCTTAACAAGTGCGTCGGCCGCGGGGGGGGGGGTGGGGTGGTAACGATAGCGCTGGGCAGCGCTGGTGCCGACTTGGATAGTTTAACCATGGACGACGCCAAGTCAGTCGTGACCAAGTTCTTGAGCCTGGAGCAGCTTAAGCAGATGGCGAAGCTATTCCAGGCTAAAGCCGGCGACCTGCTGCTAATAATTGCCGGCAAGCCCAAACAGGTGGATAATATTTTAAGCGAGCTGCGCCTGGAGATGGGGCGGCGGCTGAAGCTGGCCGACCCCAAGCTGTTCAGCTTTGCCTTCGTGCGACACTTCCCCCTGCTCCGCTGGGACGACGAGGCGGGGCGGTGGGAGGCGGAACACCACCCCTTTACCTCTCCCTGGGAGGAGGACATCGCCCTGCTGGAGAGCGCTCCGGAGAAGGTGCGGGGCAAGCACTACGATATCGTCTGTAACGGCTATGAAATCGGCGGCGGCAGCATCAGGATTCACCAAAGCGACTTGCAGCGTAAGGTATTCCGCCTTTCCGGCTACAGCGACAAAGAAATCAATGAGCGCTTCGGGCATATGCTGGAGGCTTTTCAGTACGGCGCGCCGCCCCACGGCGGCATCGCCATCGGGCTCGACCGCATCGTCATGCTGCTGGCGGGAGAAGAGACCATCCGGGAGGTTATCGCCTTCCCCAAGAACCAGGCGGCAGTCGATTTGACCTTCGACGCGCCTTCGTCGGTGAGCCAGCAGCAGCTAAAGGAATTACATCTACGTTTGAGAGAGGAAGAATGAAAGTAACCAGAGAGAAAGAAGAAAATCGCCAGGTATGGCTAAATATCGAGATGGAGCCCGCCGAGATGGAAGAGGCGCTCGACGAGTCTTTTCACCGGCTGGCCCAGAGAGCCGATATCCCCGGCTTCCGCAAGGGTAAAGCGCCGCGGGAGGTGCTGGAACGCCATATCGGCAAAGACAGGTTGCTCGAAGAAGCCCTGAACACCCTGCTGCCCCAGGCATACGAGAAAGCACTCAAAGAGCAGGAGCTCGAGCCTTTCGCCAGCCCTTCCATTGAGATAACCCAGTCCGACCCGATGATATTCAAGGCGACGGTGCCCTTAAAGCCCGTTGTCGAGCTGGGCGACTACCAGAGCCTCAGGCTCAAGCCGGAGCCGCCAGAGGCTATTGGCGACGAGCTTAACAATATGATTGAGCAGCTGCGCCGCCAGCACGGCAGCTGGGAGCCGGCGGAACGCGCCGCGGGCTTTGACGACCTGGTGATGATGGATGTTGACAGCCAGGTGGAGGACAAGCCCTTTATCAATCAGCAGGGCGTCCAGTACCAAATTCTTAAAAACCAGGCCGCCCCCGCCCCTGGTTTTGCCGAGCAGCTGGTGGGGATGAAGGGTGGGGAGGAGAAGGAGTTTAAGCTTCCACTCCCCGCGGACTATGCCCAGGCGGAGCTGGCGGGTAAGGAAGCCAGCTTCAAAATTAAGGTTAATGAGGTCAAGCAGCTTAAGCTGCCCGAACTCAATGACGAATTCGCCGTCGCGGTCAACCCTGAATTCAAGAGCTTCGACGGGCTTAAGAAGAGAATCACGGAAAACCTGAAACTGATGGCGGAGGATAGAGCCAGGATGGAGTTCGAGGAGAAGGTGGTGGATGCCGCCGTCGACCTGAGCCAGGTGGATTTCCCTCCGGTGCTGGTGGAGACGGAGATCGACCGCACCTTGGAGCAGCAGGCGCGACAGCTGCAAGCCAACAACATGGCGATGGAGGAATACCTGAGCCGAATCGGTAAAACGGGAGAGGAATTACGCGAGGAGCTTCGCCCCGCCGCCACCAAGAGGGTTTTCCGCTCGCTGGTGCTGGGGCGAATTGCCGAGCTGGAAAAGATAGAAGTTAAGGAAGCCGATATAAACGCCGAGCTGGACAGGATGATTCAGAGCGCCGGCGAGAAAAAGGACGAGGCCAGGAAGCAGCTCGATACCCCGCAGGTGCGCAGCTCGCTGGAGCAGATAGTGGCTACCCGCAAGACGGTGCAGCGGCTGGTGGAAATAGCCGAAGGTCCCAAGCGCGCCGTTAAAAAAACCAAAGGTTCGAAGAAAGCCGCCAGGAAAACCTGAGGTTCGGTAGATGCCCAAGAAAAATGATACCAAGGTGGTGAAAACCATTTGTCGCATGTGCTCTAGCTGCTGTGGCATAGATGCCCACGTGGAGAAGGGCAGGCTGGCTAAGGTCACTCCTATGAAGGAGCATCCAGTCAACAGGCTGTGTGTCAGGGCGCAGGCGATGCCAGACTGGTTATATTCGCCAGAGCGGATTACCCATCCCCTCAAAAAGGTAAACGGGGAGTGGCAGGAGACCTCCTGGGATGACGCCCTGGGTATTATCGCCGACAGGCTGGGCGATATAAAAGCCAACTACGGGGCAAAGGCGCTGGTGGTGCATCAGGGTGAGCCTATGGTAGGCAGCGAGATGCCACGGATAGCTATCAGATTCTGCAGCCTATATGGAACCCCCAACTATACCTCGGGGGCTTCCCTCTGTTTTGCCGCCAAGGGGATAGGACATGGCTTGTCTATAAGTAGGCGAATGTTCCCCTTATCTCCAAGCTACGAAGGTACCCGGTGTGTAGTAGTCTGGGGACGTAACGCTCAGCAGTCCAAAATAAGTGAGGAGGCGGATATCCTTTCTGCTCAAAAGAAAGGGGCTAAGTTAATTGTGGTTGACCCCAGGGCGACCCCGCTGGCTAAAAGAGCAGACCTTCATATCCAGATTAGACCCGGAACTGATTGTGCCCTGGCGCTGGGTTTAATGCATGTAATCATAACCGAGGAATTATATGATGCTGATTTTGTCAATAAGTGGACCTTTGGTTTTGATAAGCTAAAGGAGCACGTCAGAAAATATAGCCCTGAGGTGGTGGTGGGGATTACGGGGGTTCCTGCCGATAAAATCAGGCAATTTGCCCGAATGTATGCCACCACTAAACCGGCAGCTATCACTCAGGGTGTCTCATTAGACCACTGTATTAACGGCGTGCAAAATAGCCGAGCCATTTCAATTCTGATAGCCATCACCGGCAACCTGGATATAGTTGGGGGGAATACCTATAACTCTCCGTTGCCGCAGACCAGTCCTGGAATGAAGGGAGCGGTTTCTCTTGATGATGCTATTGGCGCTCAGTACCCGATATTTAACCAATTTACCGGTCAGACCACAGCCATGCCGGTAGCCGAGGCTATAATTAGCGGTAAACCATATCCGGTTAAAGCCCTCATCGTTCAGGCTTGTAATCCTGTCTTAACCTGGCCCGATAGCCAAAAGGTCAGGCAGGCTTTTGAGCAACTGGACCTGCTGGTGGTATCCGACCTGTTTATGACCGAAACCGCCAAGCTGGCTGACATTTTCCTCCCCGCCACCGCCTTTCTAGAGAGGAAAGTCCTTAGGGATTACAGCACTAAGGGGCTGCCGCTGATTACGTTGAGCAACAAGGTAGTTGAGCCGCCGGCTGCTTGCCCTGAGGACTGGCAGTTATGGGCTGAGCTGGGCAGAAAAATGGGCTACGCTGATTATTTCCCCTGGCAGAGCGCTGATGAGTTTTTCGCCTACCTGCTTGAGCCATCGGGCATAACCGTAGAGCAACTGAAACAGAATCCGGGGGGCATATTCTACAGGGACTACGCCCACAGGCGCAAATACGAGGAGGCAGGCTTCGATACGCCCTCGGGTAAGATAGAGATATTCTCGCCGACACTGGCTGCCTACGGCTACGACCCCCTGCCCACCTTTACCCCGATGGCAGAGCCGTCCGACGATTATCCCTTCACCCTGATTAGCGGCACGAGGACGATTGCCTATACCCACTCCCAGTACCGCGATATCAAAAGACTCAAAAAGCTGACGCCCGAGCCGCTGGTGGAGATTAACACGGAATCGGCTAAGGAACTGGGCGTCGCCGAGGGCGAACCGGTCATCGTGGAATCGGCCAAGGGCAGCATCACCCTCAAAGCCAGGATTACCACCGATATCCTCCCAAAGGTGCTCAGCCTGCAGCACGGCTGGAAGGAAGCCAACGCCAACCTCCTCACCGATAACAAGCCCCACGACCCCATTTCGGGCTATCCCGCCTTTAAGACCACGCCCTGTCGGTTGAAAAAAGCAAGGTGAGAAAAATCGAAGAATGAGTTATAATTAGTTAGATTGTAATTCATACATAAAGTTAGCGGGAGGATAAGATAATGAATACCCAACCGACCAATGTTATTCCGATGGTAATCGAAAGCGGCGCCAGGGGGGAGCGCGCCTTTGATATATACTCGCTTCTGCTGAGGGAGCGCATCGTTATGCTGGGCATGCCCATCAACGACCAGGTGGCCAACGTTATTATCGCCCAGCTGCTTTATCTGGAGCGGGAAGACCCCGATAAAGACATCAGCCTCTATATTCACTGCCCCGGGGGCATTATCTCTTCGGGGCTGGCTATCTACGACACCATGCAGCTGATAAAGCCCGATGTCTCCACCATCTGTGTGGGGCTGGCGGCGAGCATGGGCACGTTGCTGCTCTGCTCCGGGGCTAAAGGCAAGCGCTACGCCCTGCCCAACTCTACGATACACATGCACCAGGCCTTCGGCGGCGCTCAGGGACAGGCCGCCGATGTCGAAATTGCCGCCCGTGAGATTATGCGCATGCAGGAGCTAATCCGGGGCATTATCGTTAAGCATACGGGCCAGACGTTGGAAAAGGTAATCCACGATACCGACCGTGACTTTTACCTGAACCCCGAGCAGGCGGTGGAATACGGGCTGGTGGACGAGATACTGACCAAGCCGAAAGACAAAAAGGAGTAGCTATAGCTCCCGGCTATAAGCTGCCGTAGCGCTGAGCCAGTTCATCTAAAGTGGGCAGGCCGTGCCTGGCTCCGGTGCGGCTGATACAGAGCTTAGCCACGAAATCACCCAGACGACCGCATTCGGCTAACCCTTTGCCTTTGACCGCACCGTAGAGGAAGCCCGCGGCGAAGGCATCGCCGGCACCGGTGGTGTCCACGTCGGCGGCCAGATTGAGGCTGGGCGGCTCTATAAAATACTCGTTATCGGCATCCCTGACATAGCTGATAGCGGTGGTCTTGCCCATCTTTTTGCCCTTGCCCAGCGTCACCACCACGATACGGCAGCCGGCTTGCAGGCACTTTTGAGCGCCACCCTCCACATCATCCCCGGTCATCTGCTTAAGCTCGCTCCGGTTGACGAAGAGCAGTTGGGTGCGGCTCAAGAAGGGCGTCAGGGTAGCAATGCCCTTGACGGCGTAGAGCGCTCCGGGGGAGAAGCTGAGCTTGACCGACTCGTCCAGCCTGACTATCAGCCCTAAAGACAGCTGGAACTGGCTGTCGTCGGCGAAGGACGAGAGGTGGACAATCTCCGCCTGGTTTATATAGCCGAAGTCCAGCTCGTCCAGGTCGAGGAGGCTGTTGGCCCCGGGCAGGACGTAGAGCGAGCGCTTGCCTCCGCGGTCGCTGAGGCAGAGTACCGAGCCGGTTTTGGCTTCGGGCTTTGCCACTATTCGGCTGGTATCCCCCCCCCCCCCTCGAAAATCGTCGAGCAGCGTTTTGCCCTCTTCATCGTCGCCGACAGCGCCGCAGAAACCGGCGCTTAGACCCAGTTTGGCTAAACCGTAGATGGTGTTAGCGGCGGAGCCACCGGGGAAAGACCTGGCCCAGTCCACCACCGTTTCGCCGTCTTCGAGGATGCGCTCGACCTTATAGATATGGTCGGTGTTCAGCGCCCCCCCCCCGATTATTTGGATTTTAGTCATTT
>SOKR01000147.1 GCA_004375675.1 Dehalococcoidia bacterium | reverse complement strand
CCCAGGTTGGACATGCCCAGATAGTAGGCGTTGGGATAGACCAGGGCGATGGGGACTCTGCCCCCCCAGTCCTTGATGATGGTGCCCTGCTCCCGGGAGAGACGCCGCCTGGCTTTTTCTATTTCGTCCCAGCTCATAGGCTACCCCACTATCAGGCCAACGAAGCGGTTACTTTTAAGATTAAACAGCCCTGAAGAGCAGATTCGGAGGAAGGGTATGGCCGGGGTGGGTAGGACGGCCAGGGTGAGGCGGATATCGCTTGACTTTGCCCCCAGCTCTTCAGCCGCCCGCTGGATGCGCTCCAGTTTATCGGCTATCGCCTCCATGGGCTCGGTGGAGATGGTTCCGGCCACCTGGAAGGGCATCTCGGCGGTTATCCTGCCGGCGGCACAGACCACCACCCCACCGCCCAGCTCTTTAATCCGGTTTACCGCCTGCGCCATATCGGCTTCATCAGCGCCGACGACTATAATATCGCCGCAGTCCCAGACATCGGTGGTGGCTATCGCCCCCTTTTTAAGCCCCAGTCCCCTGATTAAGCCGGTAGAGCGCTTACCCGTACCGTAAGACCTCTCGATAGCGGCTACCTTTAATATATTTTTGCCGGCATCGGCTTTGAGCTGGCCGTCAGTCACCGGCATATCAATAAATTCTTCCCGGGTGACCAGATTGGTGACCTGGTCTATCAGCCGCACTTTTACCTGATGGCCTTCCACCGGGATGGCGAAGTCATCGGCGGTAAAATCTTTGGCCAGATGTACGGTGTTCAGGAGCGACCGGGGGTAGCGATGTTTTCGGGGCGGGACCAACACTTGGCCGTTCTGGGCGACCAACCGCCCGTTGCTGATAACGTATTCGGCTTTGACAGTCTTTAAGTTCGGGATAATAGCGATATCGGCGTATTTGCCCGGGGCGATGCCGCCGATAACATCATCCATAGCGAAGTGCCGGGCGACATTGACCGTGGCCATTTGTATCGCCCTGATGGGCTTAAAGCCGAGGTCGATGGCTTTCTGCACCACGAACTCCATATAGCCGCCGCTGATAAGCTGCTCCGGCGCCACGCCGTCGGTTGATATTGCCAGCCGGTTGAGGACGTTATCATCGTCCTTTATCTGAGAGATGGCTTCCAGCTCCCTCCTCACCGCGCCTTCCCTGACCAGTACGAAAAGCCCCAATTTCAGTCTTTCTAAAACCTCGGCGGCGTTGATTGGCTCGTGGCAGGAAGAGATGCCCGACGAAACATAGGCCTGCAGCTTGCTGCCGGTGGCGCCGGCGCTGTGCCCCTCCACCTTTTTGCCCTGCCTTACCGTCTCGGCGATAAGGTCGAGGACTCTCTGGTGGCCGTTGACCACATCACCCCAGTAAACCTCACCCAATCCGATAACCTCGTGATAGCGGAAAAGGCGGCGCAATTCCTTGACGCCGATGGCATTCTCCTCGGTAACCGGGCTTATGGTGACCATGGGCGGGGCGGTGACAAAGACCTTCACGGGCTGGCGGCGCGCCGAGTTCAGGAAGTGAATAATCCCCTCGTAGCCCAGGGCGGTGGCGATGGTGCAGCTCTCGGTGATGATGGTGGTGGTGCCCCCCTGAATGGCAAAACGCAACAGCTCGTTTATGGTGTAGGTCACATCGATATGGGT
>SOKR01000151.1 GCA_004375675.1 Dehalococcoidia bacterium | reverse complement strand
CACCTGCTGCCCAACATCGCCGCCTTCGTCGGCGCCGACCACACCGCCGTCCTGCTGGCGACGCTGAACGGTGAGAGCCAGGAGACGACAATAGCTATCGACATCGGCACCAACACCGAGGTCTCACTGATAGATAAGGATAAGATAACGACCACCTCCTGCGCCTCGGGGCCCGCCTTCGAGGGCTGGCACATCAAGGACGGCATGCGCGCCGCCAGCGGTGCCATAGAACGGCTGCGGATTGTGGATAACAAGGTGGAATACCAGACCATAGACGATAAGCCCGCCATCGGCATTTGCGGCTCGGGCATCCTGGACACCGTGGCTCAGCTCTACCTGGCCGGGGTGCTGGGGGAGGGGGGCCAGATGGACGAGAAACACCGCCGTGTGCGCCGCGGCGATAAGCACCTGGAGTTTGTGCTCGTCGACGGGAAGGAGAAAAAGGACGTCAATAAAGACATCGTTATCACCCAGCAGGACGTGCGCGAAATACAACTGGCTAAGGCGGCTATCCGCACCGGCATCCAGGCGCTGTTGGAAGCCAACGGTTACGGGGAAGAGAAAATCCAGAAGGTGATAATTGCCGGCGCTTTCGGCACCTATATCGATGTCTCCAACGCCATGGCCATCGGCATGTTGCCCGCGCTCCCCCTGGAACGTTTCCAGCAGGTGGGCAACGCCGCCGGCACCGGAGCCAGGCTGGCTCTAATCTCCCGCACCAAGCGAGCCGCCGCCCAGAAGATAGTATCTGGAATAAACTATGTCGAACTGGCCGGTGTCCCCGGCTTTAACCAGACCTTTATGCAGGCAAGCTATCTGGGCCGGTTCCGGTTGAGAGAAGGCAAGAGAAAGGAAATAAAGTGATGGAAACGAAGATAACCAGCGCCACCAAAGAGGTCATCATCGGCGGCGACCGCCCCACGGTGCTCATCGGTGAGCGCATCAACCCTTCGGGTAAGAAGAAACTGGGCGAATCCCTGAAAGAAGGCAAGCTGGATATCGTGCGTAAGGAAGCCAAGGCTCAGACCGAGGCCGGCGCCGATATCTTAGACGTTAACGTCAACATATTCGGCGTCGACGAGCCCGACCTGCTGCCCAAGGCGGTCAAGGCGGTGATGGAGACTTCGGAACTACCCCTCTGCATCGACAGCGCTGTCCCCGAGGCGCTGGAAGCAGCCATCAAGGCCTATAAGGGCAAGCCGCTGATTAACTCGGTCACGGGCGAAGAACACTCCCTGGCCAAGGTCCTGCCCATTATCAAAAAGCACGGCGCCGCCGTCATCGGGCTGGTGCAGGACGACAACGGCATCCCCAAAACCCCCGAGGCACGGCTGGCCGTGGCTAAGAAAATAGTGGAGCGCGCCGAAAAGCTGGGCATCCCCCGCGAAGATATCGTCATCGATTGTTTGAGCCTGGCGGTAGGCGCCGAAACGACCTCGGGGACGACGGCGCTGGGAACGATTCGTTTAATCAAGGAGAAACTGGGGGTGAACATGACGCTGGCGGTGAGCAATATTTCCTTCGGGCTGCCCGACCGCGAGCTGCTCAATAACGCCTTCGTGGCGGCATGCATCGCCGCGGGCATAACCTGCGTTATCGTCGACGTCAAGAAGATACGCCCCTCCGTCCTGGCGGCTGACCTGGTTATGGCTCACGATAAATACGCCCGGCGCTACGTGGAAAACTTCCGCCAGCGCCAGCAAGAGCCAGCCCAGAAATAGAGCCGTACAGGCTGGCAATATCCGAGTTATCTATGCTATCATAAGGGACGATTATAGCCATTTGTCCGCTCCCCGGCTCACCGCTAGAAACGGGCGGGGGGTGGGCGTGCTTATCAAGAAACGAAGGAGGCAAACATGGGCAGGTTAGACGGAAGAGTAGCTATCGTTACCGGCGGCGCCAAGGGACTGGGCAAGGCTTTTTGCTTCGCCCTGGCCAAAGAAGGCGCCAAGGTAGTGATGGCGGCGCACCGCCTCGATACCGACGAAGCCAAGAAGGCGGCTAAGGATATAGAGGCCAAGGGCGGCATGACGGTAGAGGTCGACGTTACCGACGAGGCGAGTACCAAAGCCATGGCCGAGAAGGCATTTAAGAAATTCGGGCGGATTGATATCCTGATCAACAATGCCGCCTACTATTACGGGGTGGGGAGAAAGCTTTTCCATGAGATTTCGCCGGAGGACTGGGACCGGGCGCTGGATGTAGGTGCCAAGGGTGCCTGGCTCTGCGCCAGAGCCGTATTCCCCTACATGAAAGAGCAGGAAAAGGGTAAGATTATCAACCTTTCTTCCGAGGTTGCCTTTTCGCCGACCAAGGGCATGATTCACTACGTTACCTCCAAGGCGGCCGTTATCGGCATCACCCGCGTCCTGGCCGGAGAGCTGGGAAAGTATAATATCTGCGTTAACGCCGTTGCCCCCGGCTACACCGATACCCCGGCCAGCTGGACCATCGGCGACGTCAGCAAGTTCGATGTGGGCAGCATCCCCCTGGGGCGGGTCGGCGTGCCCGAGGACATCGTCGGCGCCGCTATCTTCTTCGCCAGCGACGACAGCGACTTTATCAGCGGCCAGACCCTGCTCGTTAACGGCGCCCGAAGGGTGCACTAAGCCGATAGAGCGATAAGAATTCTCTCTCCCCCAACCGTAATCGGGGGGTCTTTATTGCCGAGAGGGGGTAAATGAGCCCGGAGAAACTAATATTCAGGTTCGAGGAGCTGGGGCGAGAGCACAAGAAGCTGGTCGGCAAGAAGTGCGCCAACCTGGGAGAAATGCTGCGCATGAGCTTACCCGTCCCCCCCGGCTTCGCCACCTCCATCGCCATGTACCGCCGCTTCGCCAAGGAAACGGGGGCGGCGGCGGAAATCACCCAATACGTTAAGCGGATGGGCAAGCTCAAGGGCAAGAACATCGCCGTCTTCGACGAAATGAGCCTAAAAATCAGGGGCATGATTGAAAGCAAGGAGATGCCCGCGGCCCTGGTCAAGATGATAGCCTCCCATTATAAGGAGCTGGAGAAAAAGGGGGAAGCCCCCGACGGCGCCGTCTCGGTGCGCTCATCGGGAACGGAGAGCCGGCCGGGCATGTTCGAGACCTACCTCAATGTGGTCGGCATCGAAGACGTGCTCGACAAGATAAAGAAGGTCTGGTCGAGCGCCTACACCGCCCGTGCCATCGCCCTGCGGGTCAATAAGGATATACCCGTCACCGGCGACGAGCTCGGGGCGGCTGTTTCCCGGATGGTAAACGCCCGCTCGGCGGGCATCAGCTTTACCCTGGACCCGGTTACGGGCGACACCTCCAAGATAATCATCAACTCAAGCTGGGGACTGGGAGAGGGGGTGGTCAGCGGCGACGAGGATGTTGACCACTTCGTGGTGGACAAGAAGAGCCTGAAGATAATCAAAAGCTCCACCGGCAAGAAGGCAAAAATGGTGGTCAACAAGAAGCGGGGGGTGGAGTGGGGGGATGTGCCCGCCAAGCGACAGTCGGCGCTTTCTCTAAGCAACGACGAGGTTTCAGCCATAGCCAAGCTGGCTTTATTTCTCGAAGAACGAATGGGCAGGGCGCAGGACATGGAGTGGGCTATCGAAGCCGATTCTACCCCACCCAACAACATTGTTCTCCTCCAGACCCGCCCCGCCAAGCTCACCGTTAAGAAACCGGAATCGGTTACCGACCGTATGATTGACCTTATTGTGCAGAAATTCTATAGACCCTGAACATACTGCTTACTTAAACCGGAGAGGTGAAAGGTGCCGAAGAAAAAGCAGGCGGATAAAATCTGGGACGCGGTGCCCGGCTACGACTTCATCGAGGAAGTCGACCTCGCCGCCATACCCTCGTGGTTCCTCGACGGCACGCACAGCGTACCGCCGCTGACGCCCCTCTTCAGCTACCAGTGGGCTCGTTTCTGCAGCCACGGCTTCAAGGCGGCCTGCTCTCAACTCAGCATCCCCACCTGCAAGGGCTGGGAGATTCGCATCTTTAACAGCGGCCTCTACTGCGGCCTGCATGTCGTTAGAGACCAGGAAGAGATTGCCCAGCGCGAGGTCAAGTTCCGCCAGGCGCTGCGGCCCTGGCTCGAAGACTTCGACCGCCACTGGGACGATTACAAGAAAGAGCTGCTGGGCATCTACGACAAGCTTAAACAGCTCGATGTCGACCGCGCCACCAACCTCCAGCTCTACCACCACAACTATGATTTGATGGAAGCCTACATGCGGATGTGGGAAATCCACTTCATCGGCATGTACACCTCTTTCAACACCTGGCTGCTGCTGGAAGCCCTGACCAAGGAGCGCTTCGGCTTGAGCGACCAGGAAGCCGAGTTCCAGGACATGATGCGGGGCTTCGACAACAAGGTCTACCAGATGGACAAGAAGCTCTGGGAGTTCGGCCAGCTGGCTATCGAAATGAAGCTGGCTAAAATCTTCAAGGAAAACAAGCCCCACGCCATCCTCCCCAAGCTCAAGCAGTCGGAGAAGGGCAAGGAATGGCTGAAGCAATTCATGGACTACATGACCACCGACGATATCGGGGGCTGGCGGATGCAGCACTTCACCGACTTCAACGAGCCCTACTGGCTGGAAGACCCGGCCACACCCATCGGGCTGGTGAAGGACAATATCATGAGGGGCAACAGCTACGACCTGGAAGCCACCCGGGCCGAGATTGCCAAAAAGAGGCGCACCGCCATCGCCGCCTTCCTGAAGAAGGTGCCCCCCGAGGAGAAAGAGCTCTTCAAAGGACTGATAGCGCTGGCGGGCAAGTCCAGCTCCTACAGCGAGGAGCACGGCCTCTACTGCGAATTGAGCGTGCACGCCCTGATGCGCCGCGGCTACCTGGCCATGGGCAAAAGGCTCGCCCGAAGCGGCACCATCGATAATCCCGAGGACATACTGATGCTCAACCCCGATGAAATCGACCGCGTGATAATGGTGCCCGAGGCGCACGACATGCGCTGGATAACCAAGAGGCGGCGGGCGGACTGGGAAAAGGCGCATAAAACGATCAATCCCCCCGTGCTCACCAGGCGCGCCAGCCCGGAAGAAGCCATCGAGCTCGACCTGCTGCCCTCGCGGGACGCCATCGCCATCAAGATTGTCGTCGGCGAAATGCCCCAGCCCAAGCCCAAGCTCAAGGCGGACCTCTGGGGCATCTGCGGCTGCCCGGGAGCAGCCGAGGGTCCCGCTCGCGTGGTGACCAAGTATGAAGACCTGAAGAAGGTGCAACCGGGCGACATCCTGGTCTGCCCCAGCACCAACCCCACATGGACGCCCGTCTTCGGTTTGGTCAACGGCGTCATCACCGATACCGGCGGCACCCTCTGCCATGCCGCCATCATCGGACGGGAATACGGCGTGCCCACCGTAGTCAACGCCCAGAAGGCTACGGAGAAGATTAAGACCGGGCAGCGAGTGAAGATAGACGCCACCAACGGGGCTGTTTATATCCTGTAAATAAAGCCCCTTAAGATATAAAATCGGCTGGCATCAGCCGCCAAAGGTATGCTATCTTTAGAAAAGCTCTAAGGAGAGGAGAAAAATGGCAGAATCCAAGTACAGCAAATACATTATCACCAAAACAAAATCCGACCTTACGCTCCCCGACTTCCGGCGTGAAGCCCTGGAAACGGCCCCCGACACCAGAACCCCCATGATATATCTCGACGACGAGGTACTCAAGGGGGCTTTCTATGTAGAGTGCGTCTGGTTCTGGAAGGGCATGGACAAGCCCGAGGTGGAAGCCCATACCCACCCCTTCGATGAAGTCATCACCTTCTTCGGCTCCAACCCCGACGACCCGCAGGACCTCTGCGGCGAGGTTGAGATATGGCTGGAGGACGAGAAGTTCACACTGACCAAGAGCTGTCTTATCTTCGTGCCCAAGGGGATGAAGCACTGCCCGTTGCATATCAAAAGGGTGGACAG
>SOKR01000158.1 GCA_004375675.1 Dehalococcoidia bacterium | reverse complement strand
GAAACAGCCTGTCGGAGAGCATCGCCGAGGTTATGCCCGAACCGCAGGCAGCGCTCACCCAGGGCATCCTCCTCGGTATCAGGTACAACATCCCCACCGAAGTCAGGGACGATTTCATCACCACCGGCACCGCCCACCTGCTGGCTATCTCCGGGCTGCACCTGAGCATAATAGCGGGGATACTGCTCAGCATCGGCATCTGGCTCTTCGGCAAGAAGCGCTTTATCTATATCTGGCTGGCGCTGGGAATTATCTGGCTCTACGCTATTCTCACCGGGCTGCACCCGCCGGTGGTGCGGGGGGCGATTATGGCCAGCCTTTTTTTGAGCGCCGAGCTGCTGGGGCGGCAGCGCACCGCCATCACTTCGCTTGCCTTCGCCGCGGCGGTGATGGTGGGCATCGACCCGCCCATCCTTTTCGGCGCCGCCTTCCAGTTGAGCTTTGTCGCCATCGCCGGACTGATTTTTATTGCCCCTCCCCTACGCGAGTTGGGCCGGCGGCTGGTCGGCGCCACCCTGGGGGAGGGGGGAGGAGCCGTCTCTTTAGCCAACATTGTCAGCGACGGCTTCAGCGTGACCCTGGCCGCCACCATCGCCGTCTGGCCTTTGATTGCCCACTATTTCGGCGTCGTCTCTTTCGTGGGGCCGCTGGCGACTTTCTTGGCCCTGCTGGCGCTGCCAGCGATTATTATCGCCGGGGCGGCGGCGGGGCTTATTGGGCTTGCCTTCGTGCCTGTCGCCCAGGGCATAGGCTGGATTGCCTGGCTGTTTAATTCCTACCTGCTCTTTATAGTGGGCGGCTTTGCCGCCCTGCCCCTGTCTTCGGTAGAGGTGGGCTCGGTCAGCCCCGCCTTTATCGTGGGCTATTATTGCGCCCTGGTCGCTATCGTCGGGCTCGTCAGGGGGCGGGGGTGGGGGGAGAGGGCCAGAAGCTGGCTGGGGGCGGGGGCAAGGAGGTCGTCCCAGCTTATCTACCGCCTGCCCTGGAGATGGGTGATACCACCGCTGGTAATAGTGGCGGTTCTGACGTCGGCAGCGGCAATCACCATGCCCGACGACGAGCTTCACGTCATCTTTCTCGATATCGGGCAGGGCGACGCCATACTGATTCAGCGGGGCAGCCAGCAGGTGCTCATCGACGGGGGAGGCAGCCCCCAAATGCTGACTGGAGAGCTGGGCGACAGGATGCCTTTCTGGGACCGGACTATAGAGCTGGTGGTGCTGACCCACCCCCACGAAGACCACCTGAGCGGGCTGGTCGAGGTCCTGGAACGATACCGGGTGGAGCAGGTGCTCTATCCCGATTTAGAGTATGACTCGCCCTTATATGAAGAATGGGAAGAGCTAATCGAGGCGGAGGGTATCGCCAGCATGTCGGCTCAAGCCGGCCAGGAGATTGAGCTGGGGGAGGGGATAACAATGACCGTTCTTCACCCGCCAGCGACCCTGATGGAGGGGACGGGCTCCGATATCAATAATAACAGCGCCGTCCTGCGCTTGGATACGGGGCGGGTAAGCTTTTTGTTCACCGGGGATATCGAGCGGGAAGCCGAATTCAGGCTTATCGCCGGGGGGGGCGAGCTTGACTGCACCGTGCTCAAGGTGGGGCACAGCGGCTCTCTTACCTCGACCAGCGTCGAGTTCCTGGCGGCGGCCAGC
>SOKR01000030.1 GCA_004375675.1 Dehalococcoidia bacterium | reverse complement strand
CCGGTGCACATCCCCGAGCCGGCTATAATAATATTGCTGCCGGTGAGGCGGTTTATCGCCTTCGATTCCTCGGTCGTCCTCGTTAGCTTGAGTTCGGGGAAGTCGAAGGGAGATTTTTCCTGGCGCAAAAGCTTCTTCATCTCGCCGTCGAACAGGTGGGGGTGGTTGCCGAAGACCTCGGTGATGCTTATCGCCATGGGGCTGTCGAGGAAAACGGGCAGGCGGGGGATACGCCCTTCGAGCTGGAATTTGTTCAGGTAATACAGAATCTCCTGTGAGCGCTCCAGGGCGAAGCTGGGTATGATTATATTACCCCCCTTGTCGGCGGTGGCGTTTACAATCTCAGCGAACTCTTTAGCCGTATCCTCCAGGGGTTCGAGCAATCTGTCGCCGTAGGTGGACTCCACTACTACGTAGTCCGCCTCATCGAAGAGGGTGGGGTCCTCGAGCATGGGCTTGCTCCAGCGCCCGATATCCCCCGAAAATATAATCGTCCTCTGCTCACCGTTTTGCCCTATCTTGAGCCTGACCATAGACGCCCCCAGGACATGCCCGGCGTCATGGAAGCTGGCTTCAACGCCCTCGCCGACCTGGACGGGCTCGCCGTATTTAACGGGTGAGAATAACGGGAAAACGGCTTTGGCGTCTTCCTGGGTATAGAGCGGTATCTCCGGGTATTTACCCTTCCTCTTTTCTCTCTTGTGACGGCGTTTCTTGAAAGAGGCGTCTTCTTCCTGCAGCTTGCCCGCGTCGAGCAGCATTATGCGGGTGATTTCGGCGGTGGCGGCGGTGCTGTAGATGGCTTGATTAAAGTCCTTCTGGGTCAGCTTGGGCAACAGCCCGCAGTGGTCGAGGTGGGCGTGGGTCAAGAGCACCGCGTCTAAAGATTGGGGAGGCATAAAAAAAGGGTTCCAGTTGCGCCCTTTCAGCGCCCTTTCCTGGTAGAGCCCGCAGTCGACCAGAAGCTTGGTGCTATCCGTCTCGACCAGGTACTGCGACCCGGTGACATTCTGGGCGGCGCCGAGAAAGCTTAATTTAATCTGCATCCGTTGACCCTGGGTTATCTTTAGGGAGGCCCTTATCTGGGCAGATTATACAGGCTCCGATGCTGATGGTCAACGGGCTAAGTCGGGGGGTAGCTAGGAACCCATTGAAAATAAACTCGGAATATGTTAAAGATTAACTGATATTCTACATCGGGGGTTAATCATATGACGACAACAGCTGACTTTAACCGTTGCGGAGAAGAGCTTGAGCGCTTGCTGCTCTTGAGGACATCTCCCCTGGCTGTAAAGATGCTGGAAAAAGAAAGCGATATCCCCAAGGGCGCCGTCAGGCCCAGTAAAGACCGGGGCATCCACCTCGCCCAGTGCCAGGCTTTCGCTATTTCCCGCCGCCAGAAAGAGACGGTGGCTATGCTCAAGGAAGATAACTGGTGCTTCGCCGCCCTTATCGCCTACGGGCTGGTGGACAAACCCGACGACCCCGAACTGCAGCAGTTCGTCTCATTTCCCACCTTCGAGCGGGGCAAATACATCGGTATCGTTTCCGCCCCCCTCAAGGCGGCTAATTTCGAGCCCGACGTCGTGCTTATCTATTCCAACCCCGCGCAACTACGGAGCATGCTGCTGCCGACGCATTTCAAGAACGAAGAAGCCCAGGTGGACTCTCACTTCTTCCCCCCGGCCTGCTGTTACCAGATTGTGCCCGTAATGTCCAACGGGCAGTTTATGGTTACCCTGCCCGATATCGGCGATTACCATCGGGCGCTGGCTGCGGAAGACGAGGTCGTCCTCTCCGTGCCCAAAGACGGGCTCGAAAAAATGGTGGCGGGGGTCAGGGAATTCGAAGAAGGCGATTTCGCCTACGGCCGCGCCAATATGTATATGCGACACGATTTCCCCCAGCCCGAGTTCTATCAGATGTTATTCAAACGCTGGGGGCTATACGATAAGGGCGACAAAGGCTAGACTCTCTGGGGAAGAAATCTATTAATCCGAAATCAGCCAGTAAGCCAATAAGCCGTGCGAATAAAGCTAAGCCGTCTTAAAAGTAGGATGTCGGGGTGGCCGGATTTGAACCGGCGACCACCTGAACCCCATTCAGGTGCGCTACCAGACTGCGCTACACCCCGAACTACGGCAACATATTAGCACAATTCGGCGCAGGCGACAAATAACCCCCGATTGAAAAGATTACGCTTTTAGGTTATAACTATAGGAAATTAACTATTCGGAGGTCCGCCCTTGGCTAAAAAGAAACTGGAAAAACCGCGGCGCGAGACAACCAGGCGCCAGCGTTCCCGCTGGAAACGGCAAAAAAGGCGGCAGCGTATCATCTTAGGCATAGCCATCCTGATTGTCGTAGCTGTCTTAAGCGTTGTCGGCGTTGGAGTTTATCAAGACTGGTACGTCAGTGATTATAAGCCGCTACACGAGACAGTCCTTGAGGTCAACGGAACCAAGTTCAACATGGAATATTTCACCAATATGCTCAGGTATTATACCCAGGACATGTCCCCTGACTTTGTTTTCTATATGACCGATTATGTGGTCGACCTTATCGAGCGCGACGAGCTGATTAAGCAGGAGGCTACGGCGCTGGGCATAACCTTTAGCGATGAAGAGGTAGACGAGCTGATGAATCGGCCGGACCCGCCGCTGGACGAAGACTACAGGGCTCTGGCCGTGACCCAAGTCCTGCTGCAAAAGATGCGTGACGACTATTTTGAGGAGCGGGTGCCGTTCTACGCCGACCAGAGGCATATAATGGCTATGTTCCTGGAGAGCGAGGCGCAGGCCAACGAGGTCACAGCCAGGATTGAAGCGGGCGAAGATTTTACCGCGCTCGCCGCCGAGTTTTCCCTGGACGAGGCCACTAAAGAAGCGGCTGGCGACCTCGGCTGGCGCCCCCTGGGCGTCTTGCCCCTGGTGGTGGAGAGCACCGTGCTTGAAGATATCGCCTTCAACGCCGAGGTCGGCGTTTTAAGCCCGCCGATATTGGAAGAGACCAAGCCAAAACAGGTGGGCTACTGGCTGATTGAGGTCATAGAGATGGACGAAACCGTGGAGCCGGTCAGGGCTGAGGTCAGGAGAATACTGGTGGGTAGCGAGCAGGAAGCCATTGACATCAGAGACAGGCTGGAAGCGGGCGAGGATTTCGCCGAGCTGGCCGCCGAATTCTCCCTGGATACCCTCTCCAACACCTTGGGGGGAGAAATCACGCTTTCCCCCGGTGAGTCGACTGCTGCCTTTGACATTTATGTCTTCGGCCTCGAGGTGGAGTGGGGGGTGTTAAGCCAGCCGATACGCGATACTGAGGGTAGCAGCACGGGCGGCTACTGGCTGATTGAGGTCGTGGCCAGCGAGATTGCCCGCGAGCTTGATGAGGAAAATCGGCTCATTCTGAAGAATGACGCCCTAAATAACTGGATCGAGGGCTTAAGTGCCAATCCTGAGAACAACATCGTGAATCATCTGGATGAGGAAAAGATACAGTGGGCGGTTAACTATATCAGCGGAGGCTAAGACAGTGAAAAAACAGACTATCGGTGTCGGCTTAATGGGGTTGGGGGTGGTGGGTGGCGGCGTGGCTAGGGTGCTGACCGAAAAGGCGGAGGTCCTCTCCCGCCAGGTCGGCTGCCCGCTTGTCCTTAAAAAGATAAAGGTGCTGGAAGCGGACCTGTCCCGTCCTTTAGCCAAGGAACTGGGCTTAAAGCTCTTTACCACCGATGACGACGAGTTTTTCAATGGAGATATAGATATCGTGGTCGAGGCTATCGGCGGCGAAAAGCCGGCGCTGGACTACCATAAGCGCGCGCTGAAGGCGGGCAAACACGTGGTTAGCTCCAATAAAGAGCTTATCGCCAAGCACGGCGTGGAGCTTTTCGCCCTGGCTCAGGAAAAGGGCGTCGGCCTGCACTACGAAGCCAGCGTCGGCGGCGGCATTCCCCTGATTGCCCCCTTCCAGCAGGACTTGGTGGCTAACAAGATAAGCGGTATCTACGCTATCATCAACGGCACCACCAACTATATCCTCACCCGCATGGCCCGGGAGGGCATTGACTTCCCCTCGGCATTGAAAAGCGCCCAGGAGCTGGGCTACGCCGAGGCAAATCCCAAAAACGATATCGAGGGCATAGACTCCACCTATAAGCTGGCCATACTGGCTTCGCTGGCTTTCCACCATCGGGTGCGTCCCCAGGATGTCCACTGCGAGGGCATTTCCCGCCTGGACAGCCGCGACTTTAAGTACGCCAAAGAGCTGGGTTTTGCCATCAGGCTGCTGGCCATCGGCAAGCAGAGCGATAACCTCATCGAGGTTAGAGTCCACCCCGTCTTTATCCCTGAAGAATCGCTGCTGGCTAAGGTCGACGGCGTCTATAACGCCATTCTGGTGGAGGGCGACCTGGTGGGCAAGGTGCTCTTCTACGGCGAAGGGGCGGGGGCATCGCCCACCAGCAGCGCTATGGTGGCTGATGTCGTCTCCGCCGCCCGCGATATCGTTATCGGCAGCGGCACACGGGCGAGGTGGTGGCTGGAGCCGGATAGGAAAATAAGACCCATGGCCGAGCTGGAGACCTGTTACTACCTCAGGCTTAATGTCGACGACAAGCCCGGTGTGCTGGCGCAGGTGTCCAAGGTGCTGGGCGACCACCGTATCAGCATCTCCTCGGTCATCCAGAAGACGGTTGACGATAAGGCGCAAACGGCGGAGATTGTCATTATGACCCACCCCGCCCGGGAAGCCGAGATGCAGCTGGCTCTTAAAGAACTGGAGCGTATGGCTTCGGTTAAGGAGATAGGGAACTTTATAAGGGTGGAGGCTTGAGTTTAGCCCTTAAGGGGAAGGGGGTAATATCTACATGATAAGTAAGAGTGAGATTATAGAACTCATAGAGGCAGCTGAAGAAACCCCTACCCTTGATTATAAGGAGGATTTACATTTAGAGACCGATGCCGATAAAGCCGAATTTGTTAAAGATGTAATAGCTTTGGCAAATAGCGGGGAACTAGCACATATCATTGTTGGAGTGGAAGATAAAACTGGGAAATGTATAGGCTTGAAAACTACTCATGATGCAGAACAACTAAATCAGATTCTCAAAGACAGGTGCGACCCGTCCATCAGCGTAGAATATGCAGAAAAGAATATACTTGGGCATAAAATCGGGGTGATTGAATTTCAGGGCGACAGGCCTCCCTATATTGTCTCAGTTCCAGATAAGTTTGGTGGCCCGCTATCATCAGATTCTAAGAAACGCTTCTTTATTCACCGAGGCACAATTTTTGTTAGAAATTACAACATAAATGAAGGTGCGCGAAGAGCAGATGTGGATAAAATCTACGATAAAATCAAGTACGTATCTTTACAAGCAGACCTGCAGTTGAACCATAAAGTCTCAGTAAAACCTCTGAATGATTTAACGGAAGTAAATATTGAGTTCGCTCTAGAGAATCAAGGGGATGTTCTGGCATCAAATGTGTACGTGTGGATACAATTTGAGAATGTTGAAGAAATCGTACGCTGTACAGGTAGCTGGAGAGATATTAGTAAGGCTAACAATGATATCCCTACCGCCTCGCTATTGCTTGTTAGACCTGTAGTTCGACCAATTAGAGTGTTTTGTAGTGGGCTTGTTGTTAAAGTTAAGAAGGATGTTAACCAAGTCGATGCTCGTGTAATTATGAGTGCTACGAATATGAGAACCAGAGACGGGGCTTACGTTATTTCCCTTGAGGAGATTGAAGAAGGGTAAAAATAATCTCGAAACGCCCCGCAAAATAGGAGTAATTAAAAATTATGAAACCAGGAGTTTTATATAGATACAAGGACTTCCTCCCCATCACCCCCCAAACACCCCTTTTCACTCTGGGCGAGGGGGACACCCCGCTGGTGAGGTGCCAGCAGCTTGAGAAAGAACTGGCTGTCGGCGAGCTTTACTTCAAGCTGGAGGGCTGCAATCCCACCGGCTCGTTTAAGGACAGGGGTATGGTGGTGGCGGTGGCTAAGGCGCTTGAGGAGGGGAGCGAAGCGCTTATGTGCGCCTCCACGGGGAACACCAGCGCCTCGGCGGCGGCATATGCCGCGGGCTGCGGCGTCGAGTCCATAATCATTATCCCCAAGGGCAAGATTGCGCTGGGCAAGAT
>SOKR01000094.1 GCA_004375675.1 Dehalococcoidia bacterium | reverse complement strand
GTGGTGCACCGCGCCCAGGAGGTCTTAACCGAGCTTGAAGACGGCAGCCAGCAGGCCACCACCAAGCGCCGCCGCAAAGAGGCAGCCCCCCAGCAGTTGCCCCTCCTGGGGCAGAAATCGCCGCTCTTTGAGGAACTGGAAAAGCTGGACATTAACTCATTGACCCCCCTCGAAGCCCTGAACAAGCTCTACGAGCTGCAAAAGAAGGCGAAGGAGGGGTAGTTAAATAAAGAAAGGAAAAAGAGATGAAGATTTTAGCTGTTTCCTGTAGCCCCCGAAAACAGGGGAACACCGAGATTATGCTGGGCGAGGCGCTCCAGGGAGCCAAAGCCGACGGCGCCGAGGTAGAGCTCTATCGGGTATCGGGTAAGGACATCCAACCCTGCGACGGCTGCTGGACCTGCATGAAGAACGGCGAATGCCACATCAAGGACGATATGCAGGAACTATACGAAAAGCTTTTGGCCGCCGACGGCATCATCTTCGGCACGCCCATATACTTCTACGCCATGACCGCCCAGGCCAAGACGGTGATGGACCGGACCATGCCCCTGGGCCACCCCAAGAGGAACCTGGCCAACAAGGTGGGTGGTGTTATCGTTGTCGGCGGCAGCCTCGGCCTCGTAGATGCCATAAAAGACCTGTATTTTTATTTCGTCACCCGCCGCATGCTGCCGGCCAACTATGTCGCCGCTTACGGCGGGGCTAAGGGCGATGTCAACAAGCTGGAGAAGGGCAGGAAAGCGGCCCGCGACCTGGGACGGCAGATGGTTCAGCTGGTGAACAAGAAGTTCGAGTACCCGCCCGAGTTTATCTCGCCCCCCATCGCCTACGGGACGCATACCTTTTAGGGGAGAGTGGGGGGTGATTTGTAGGAATCATACACCAATGCTCATTTGATTATCAAAGCATTAATATAGTCTGCCTAGTCTACCAGAAGTTTTTATAGAAGTCCCTAACTGCCTTATCCGTGAAGTCTGGCTCCTGCATGGGAGAAAATGTTGCTTCAGGAATCCAACTCTTTACCTCATCAAAGTTAAAAATAGTTTTCCAATAACCACCTATGAGCCCACTTCTTAAAAAGTCAGCATATGAAATCACTCGTTGGCAAGCTTCTTGTATTGCTTTATCTTGGTCATTTACGATAAATATTGAGCTTTTAAAAGTCTCTGACGGCATTTTTGTTTCTATAGAAAGAAAACCTGTCCATGCTGCTGCCGCTGTCGGGGATGGGTCTTTTATTTGCGTTATACGATGGGCTTGTAAAGCATACTGTGGAGCAAGGTATCTCTTCAATAGTTCAGCCGGTACCATAGACCTGAGTTGATCACTCCATTCGCCAGGTATTTCCACCAGAGTGGCTTCAATGTTTGCCTTAACAGCTCCTAATGTATTTAGCCCATCTTCTAGTTTTTTTGAGAACATGGGTGAACTGACAATAACAGGGATGCCCGAAAAAGTAAGAGGTCCACTACAACAAAGTAGATAGTAGCCCATACGTGGCAGCACTCTGATAGAAGCAATACCTGATTTGACCTTAGCGTCAGTCTCAAAATACTCGTAAGCCTCTACTTCACCACCTTCTTCATAGATATACTTGAGTAATTCTTTCCTTTCTGTATCTAAGGCTTTTACGCCTGATGAAAAACATTGGCCAGGCAATAATGGAATCCATCGAGATATTGTCGCATTGTTAATACATATGATGTCACCAGGCCTTACTAGTTTTGGTTTAGGGATGCTCTGGATTCTCCACATATCTTTACTCAAGAAGAAGTCTTCCTGTAATACATTAGACCAGAGATGCGCACAGCCATTATCGGCTGCAAAGTCGTATTCGTGATATTGCTGATTTCTTTTCTTTTTTCTTTTAATAATGTCCCAATCGAAGTAATTTTTTATTTTGAGAATTACTTCAATTAATGCCGGTATGTTCCAGATTATTCCTATAGACATCTTTCCATACTTATAACAATGCCTTTACCTAAATTATATCCCCACCTGTTAATCTGTCAATCACAACATATTATTCAGTTGCTGCTCCCCCGCCCCCTAGTCGTCAAAGCTCAATCTCTTGGCGGGCAAGGGGACGCCGAGCACGCATTTGTCTTGTTACAACCGCGGCTTACAGAGGATCTCTCTCACCTTGAGCTCGAAGAAGTCATGGGTGTTGGCCGGCGTTATCACCACGGCGGTGTCGGCGCCCCGCCCGCTGCCGGCGACGGCGATGATATCCTCGTCGGTGCGCACCAGCCCCCCGTCGGCGGCCATGGCGGCCATCTCGCAGACCACCTTGATGCCCTGCCCGAAGATGCGCAGGGCGTCGGCGATTACCTCGCCTAAAACAAAGGTGTTGTACTTTTTGCGCATGGCCTTGCTTAAGCCCCCCAGAGCGTGGGTGGTGGTGAGGATAATACCCCCCTTGGCCTCGACTATTTTCTTATTCTCCTGGCTGAATTCCTGGACGTTGGGCTGGCGCATGCCGGCAACGTGCGTCACCACGATAACCTTACACCCCTTAAACACATCCATAGCCTTTACCGCGGTATCGCCCACCGTCGAGGCGATAACTATGGTCTTTATGCCCAGCTCCTCCGCCCGCTTTTTGGCAATTTTGAGCGTCTCTTCGGTGTTCTCAATCCCCGGTTTCTCGAAATAGAGCGTCTTAACTTCCATGGCCTTCTCCCTCTAAGTTTTATAGCTGTTTTTACATTATACTACATTGCCTGGCTATATGGAGTGTGGTATAGTTTGGATAATGGCCGCCGAGATTGAGTTCCTTCCCCGGGGCACGGTTACATCGCCCGAAGGTTTTTTCGCTGGCGCCACCAGCGCGGGAATAAATGAGAGAGCCGCCGATAAGCTGGACCTGGCCGTTCTCTTTTCCGAGGCGCCCTGCCTGGCGGCGGCGGTCTTTACCGACACTAAGCTCAAAGCTGCCCCTGTCCTCCTCTCCCAGCAGAGATTGAAAGAACGGGAAAAATTCGGCGCGGTGGTGGTCAACAGCGGTTGCGCCAACGCCTATGTCGGCGCAGAAGGCTTGGCTAACGCCGCCGAGATGGCGGGGCTGGTCGGCGAAGGCATTGGGGTAGCGCCCGAGGGCGTTCTGGTGGCCAGCACCGGTGTCATCGGTGTCCCCCTGCCCATGGAGAAGATAAGGGCCAGCGTTGACCGTATTATTTTAGCCCGCGACGGCGGCAGCGAGCTGGCAAAGGCGATAATGACCACCGACACATTTGCCAAGGAGGCGGCGGTCAGGGCCAAGGACGGCCAGAGCGAGTTCACCATCGGCGGCGCCGCCAAGGGCTCGGGGATGATTCACCCGAATCTGGCGACCCTGCTCGGCTTTATTACCACCGACGCCGCCGTCGAGAAAGAATTCCTCCAGAAAGCGTTAAAAAAGGCGGTGGACGCCTCATTCAATATGATTTCCGTGGACGGCGATACCAGCCCCAACGACATGGTGCTGGTGATGGCTAACGGGCTGGCGGGCGATGCCCCCCCCGCCCCCTTCGAGCAGGCGCTGGAACAACTCTGTATCTATCTGGCCAAGCTCCTCGCCCGCGACGGCGAAGGGGCAACCAGGCTCATCGAAACGACCGTTGGCGGTGCCGTCAATCTGGCTCAAGCGAGGGCGGCGGCGAGGGCGGTGGTCAGCTCTTCCCTGGTCAAGGCGGCGGTTTACGGCGCCGACCCCAACTGGGGACGCATCATGGCGGCGGTGGGGCGGAGCGGCGCCGAGATAAAAGAATCGAAGTTCGACCTTTCTATCGGCAAAATAGCGGTGGTGAAAGCGGGCAAAGCCCTCCCCTTCGATAAGTCGGCGGTCATCAAGCTGCTCAAAGGCAAGGAAGTGCCGGTAAGCATTAACCTCAACCTCGGTTCTAGCAGCGCCACCGCCTGGGGTTGCGACCTGTCACCGGAATATGTAACTATTAATAGTCAGTATATGACATAATAAAGGGCTAATAATGAGCAAGGTTATTGTAGTCAAGCTCGGCGGCGCCACTTTGGGCAACCACGATACCACTCTGGAAGATATCGTCTCCCTCCAGCAGCAGGGCTGGTCGGTGGTCGTCGTCCACGGCGGCGGCAAATCAATAACTGATTGGCTGACAGAGAAAGGGGTTTCCAGCAAATTTATCCAGGGAGAACGGGTAACTGATAAGGCGACTCTTGAGGCGGTGATTTCAGTACTTGCCGGGCCAGTTAACACGCAGATTGTAGCCAGCATCAATAACCTGGGGGGACAGGCGGTAGGTATTAGCGGCGTGGACGGGGCTTTTATTCAAGCTAGGATTAAGGACACAGAGCTAGGCTACGTCGGTGTGGTGGAAAAAGTAAACCTGGCTCCTCTGAAGGCTCTCTTGCAATCAGGCTATGTTCCGGTAGTTGCTCCCCTTGGTCTCTATTCCTCAGATCAGCCAGGCGAAACGAGGGGAATAGTTAACATCAACGCCGATGTCGTCGCCGGCGAGGTTGCCGCCGCTATCGGCGCCGAAAAGCTCATCTTCCTCACCGATGTCGTCGGCGTCTGCGACCAGCAGGGCAAGCTAATACCCCAACTGTCAACTGCTGAAGCCGAGGCGCTGATGGCTTCGGGCACGGCTTCGGGGGGGATGATTCCCAAGGTCAAAGCCTGCCTCAAAGCCTTGTCGGGCGCTTCTTCGGAGTGTATCATTATAGACGGCATGCAGCCGCACGCCCTGCTCAACGAAATAGAGGGTAAAAGCGGCGGCACAACTATAAAGAAATAAATTAGGGGGAGAGGTAGACTAAGATGACCGACTGGCCGGTGCTGGAAAGCCAATACTTCATGCACGTCGTCGAGCGCCTGCCTCTGACCATCGTCAGGGGAAAAGGGGCGCGCGTCTGGGACGAAGACGGTAAGGAATACCTCGACTTTGTCGGCGGCTGGGCGGTCAACAGCCTGGGGCACTGCCACCCCGCGGTGACCAAGGCAATAACCGAGCAGGTGCAACTGCTCATCCACACCTCCAACCAGTTCTATACCGTCCCCCAGCTCCGCCTGGCCCAGCTTTTGGTCGAGAACAGCTGCTTGGACAAGGTCTTCTTCGGCAACAGCGGCGCCGAGGCTAACGAAGCGGCAATAAAGCTGGCCCGCCGCTACGGGCAGCTCAAACTGGACGGAGCCTACGAGATTATCACCACCCTGGGCTCCTTTCATGGCCGCACGCTGGCTACGGTGGCGGCTACCGGGCAGGAAAAATTCCAGAAGTCCTTTTCCCCCCTCCCCACGGGCTTCGTCAACGTCAAATATAACAGTGTCGGCGCCATCAAGTCGGCGACCAGCAAACACACCTGCGCCGTCATGATTGAACCGGTGCAGGGCGAGGGCGGGGTCAACATCCCCGATAACGGCTACCTGGCCGAGGTGCGCGCCTGGTGCGACCAGAAGGGCATTCTGCTTATCCTGGACGAAATCCAGACCGGCATCGGCCGCATGGGCAGCCTCTTCGCCTACGAGCAGTACGGCGTCGAACCTGATATAATGACGCTGGCTAAGGGGCTGGGCAGCGGTGTGGCTATCGGGGCTATTCTGGCCAAGGATAAGGCGGCGGTGTTCGTCCCCGGTGAGCACGGCTCCACTTTCGGCGGCAACCCCCTGGCCTGCGCCGCGGGCTACGCCACCCTGAAATTCGTTATCGATAACGATATCCCCGGCAAGGTAAAGGCGGTGGGCGGCTATCTCATTCAGGGACTGGCTAAACTGAAAACGAAATTCCCCTTCATCACCGATGTTCGAGGGCGTGGGCTGCTGGTAGCGGTGGAGTTTAAGGATGACATCGCCGCGCCACTGGTAATGGACTGCCTTAAAAAAGGCTTACTGGTCAACCAGCTAAAACCCAACGCCGTTCGCTTTATGCCTCCCCTTATCATCGGTAACGGGGAGGTTGATGAGGCGCTGGGCATTCTGGACAGTGTCTTGTTGGCTAAATAGCTTTACGGAGGTGAGGTGTGGCTGATAAAGTAGTGCTCGCTTATAGCGGCGGCGTGGATACCTCGGTAGCCATCAGGTGGCTGCAGGAAAAATACAACCTGGACGTTATCGCCTTCAGCGTCGATGTCGGCAACGAGCCCGACTTCCCCGCCATCCGGGAAAAGGCGTTGAAACTGGGCGCGGTCAAGGCGGTGGTCGCCGACGCCCAAAAGGCTTTCATCAACGA
>SOKR01000086.1 GCA_004375675.1 Dehalococcoidia bacterium | reverse complement strand
CCCAGCGACACCGTCTATCAGGACGAAGAGATAATCGCCTTCCGCGACATCAACCCGAAGGCGCCCGTGCACATAGTCATTATCCCCCGCAAGCACATCCCCTCCTTAGACCAGCTAAAAGAAAGCGACTCAGCGCTGGTGGGGCGCATGGTCGCCGTCGCCAACAAGCTGGCTGAAGACGAAGGGGTGGCCGATAAGGGCTACCGGGTGGTGATAAACTGCGGCAAAGAGGGGGGGCAGTTTGTGCCCCACCTGCACCTGCACCTGGTGGGGGGGCGCCAGCTCTCAGACCAGGTCGGCTGACTTCTGGTATTCCAGGAAGGCGAGCAGCCCGGCAATGCTCTTAGCGTCGCAGATGGCGCCCGAGGCAATCAAGCCCGTAATTTGACCCAGCGGCACCCGCATTAAAGTTATGCTTTCGCTGTCTTCGGCTTGGAGGGGGCTGGCAACCAGGTCGGTGGCCAGGTAGAGGTGGAGGTATTCGGTGCAGAAGCCGGGGGAAGAATAAAAGCCGCCCAGTTTGGCCACTTTTTGGGGGAGAAAGCCGGTCTCCTCGCGCATCTCGCGGCGGACGGCGTCCTCGGGGGTTTCTCCGGGGTCGATACCGCCGGCGGGTACCTCCAGCAGCTCTTTTTCCACGGGCTTGCGGAATTGCTTCACCAGCAGGATGTTATCGGCGTCGTCGAGGGCGACAATCGCCACGCAGTTTTCGTGCTCGACAATCTCGCGGGTCGTCTTTCTGCCGTTGGGGAGCTTAACGCTATCGACCCGCAGCTTCAGCGCCCGCCCCTCGAAGACCTTCCGGCTGGATAGCGTCTCTTCCGCCAAGCTAGACCTCCAGGTTATAGATAAGGGCGACCTCGTCGCAGTCGGGGAACTTGGGGCAGCGGTAGCACTCCGTCCAGACCTTGCGCGGCAGTTCCATCTTGTCCACCTGTTTGAAGTCGAACTTCTTAAAGAGGTCGGGGTGGTAGGTCAGGCAGAAGAGGGTGGTGATGCCCAGCGCTTCGGCTTCTTGCATACAGGCCTTGACCAGCTTGACGCCGATACCCTTATCGCGGCTGTCCTCGGCTACCGCCAGCGACCTTATCTCGGCCAGGTCGGACCAGAAAACGTGCAGCGCCACGCAGCCGAGCAGCTTATCGCCCTCTCTAGTCACGAAGCAGTCCCTCATGTTTTCGTAGAGCTCGCTCAAAGAGCGAGGCAGCATCTCGTCTTTTTCGGCGAAGTGGTTGATGAGCTTATGCATCTGGGGGACGTCGCTTATTTTGGCTTTTTCTATCTTCAACTTTAGTGTTTTCCTTTCAGTTTTTGCTCCAGTGAGCTATAAAAAGCGTTCTCGGGGTGAATCCGCAGGAAACGGGCGCTAGTAGCACTATGGCGGACGGTGATGACGGCGCCGTCGGCCAGGGGGGGATTGATGTGGCCGTCGATGCTCAGCGTCGCTTCGTGGACGGTGGCCAGGCGCAGCTTGACCACCGCCGTTGACGGCAGGACTAAGCTATAGCCCAGGCTGAGGTGGGGCAGTATGGGCGAGAGCAGAAACTCTTTGGCCCGGGGGTGGAGGATGGGGCCGCCCGCCGAAAGCGAATAGCCGGTGCTGCCGGTGGCGGTCGCCACCACCACGCCGTCGGCTTTATAGGTGGTCAGCTTCTTGCCATCGATGCTGGCTTCGATGTAGACGACGCGCGCCACCGCCCCCCGCGCCACCACGACGTCGTTCAGGGC
>SOKR01000079.1 GCA_004375675.1 Dehalococcoidia bacterium | reverse complement strand
TGAGCTACGCTGGCTTCCCGCTAAGTATAGCAAAATAAGCCGACTCATAAAAGCCAATTGTCACCCCATCCCAAAATGTTTGACCCCCTAAATAGCGTTATGCTACTATAAATAGCTATGCAGGTAGAGACGGAACTGGCTAAATTCACTCCTGAAAAGGACATGCTGCTGACCATCGGCGTCTTTGACGGCGTCCACCTTGGTCATCGGCATTTGATTGCCAGGTTGGCCGAGCTTGCCCAAAAGTCGGGCTTGTCCAGCGGCGTGATAACCTTCAGCCGCCACCCCCGCGAGGTGCTGGCGCCCCGGACCAGTCTGCCCTTCCTCACCGACATTGAGCGGAGGATAGAGCTTTTAAGGAATGAAGGCGTCGAGGCGGTCATCCCCCTGTCTTTTACCACCGAGCTGGCCAAATTGAGCCCGCAAGAGTTTTTGGGGCTCTTAAAAAAGCACTTAAGGATGCGGGGGCTGGTCATCGGCCCCGACTTTGCTTTAGGCAAAAACCGCGAGGGCGATACCGACGCCTTAAGACAACTCGGCGCCGAAATGGACTTTAACGTAACTGTAGTACCACCGTTGACCGTTAACGGCGAGGTGGTAAGCAGCACCGCCATCCGCCAGGCATTAGCCGAAGGCGATATGAAACGGGCGCAAAAGCTAATGGGACGACCTTTCCGCCTTCACGGGCGGGTGGTCAGGGGAGACAGGCGTGGCGTAGAGCTGGGCTTTCCTACCGCCAACCTGGATACCGAAGCCGAACAAGCCCTGCCCGCCGACGGCGTCTATACCAGCCGCGCCTATATTGATGCTCAAGCCTATCCGGCAATGACCAACATCGGCATTCACCCCACCTTCGGCAGCAACCAGCGCCTGGTCGAGGTCTATATAATAGATTATGAGGGCGACCTCTACGGGCGGGAGCTGGCTGTAGACATCATCGAACGCCTGCGCGGCGAGATAAAGTTCGATAACCCCGAAGAGCTCAAGAAACAGATAGCCGAAGACGTAAAACGGGGCAAAGCCATACTAGAAATCCGAGGTGCCAGTTAGACCATGCAAGAAGCCGAACTCAACTATTTACTGAAGCGGGGAGTAGCCGAAATCATCGTCGAAGACGAGATGGCGCAACTATTGCGCGCCGGCAAGAAGCTGCGATTAAAGGAAGGTTTCGACCCCAGCTTCCCCGATATTCATCTGGGGCACATGGTGGCATTAAGAAAGCTGCGCCAGTTCCAGGAGCGCGGGCACCAGATTGTGCTCATCGTCGCCGACTGGACGGCGCAAATCGGCGACCCCAGCGGCATGTCGGTCACCCGCCCCATGCTGACTATGGAAGAGGTCAAGACTAACGCCGAGACCTACATGCAGCAGTTCTTTGCGATAGTAGATAAGGAAAAGACCGAGATACGCTGGCAGAGCGAATGGTTCGACAAGTTTGATTTAAGCGATATCATCAAGCTCACCAGCAAGTTCACCGTGGCCCAGTTCCTGGCGCGGGACGATTTCAGCGCCCGCTATAAAGCTGAAAAACCCATCGCCATAACCGAGCTGCTTTACCCCCTGCTCCAGGCCTATGACTCGGTGGCAATTAAAGCCGATGTCGAATTCGGCGGCACCGACCAGAAGTTCAACTTCCTGGTGGGCAGAGAACTGCAATCGATGATGGGCCAGCGCCCCCAGCAATGCTTTATGGTCCCCCTGCTGGTGGGCACCGACGGCAGCCAGAAGATGAGCAAGA
>SOKR01000095.1 GCA_004375675.1 Dehalococcoidia bacterium | reverse complement strand
TAAAGCCGATGGGGTACATCTCGAACATGGAAGACGAGGGAATCAGGTCGGCGACGGGCCCGTAGAGAATCGCCTTCTGGCGGAAGTCATAGACGCTGGGTGGATGAAGTAGAACCAGGTCGACGGACATTGGTTTTAAAAGACCCCGGCCAGAATATAGCCGACACCCAGCAATAACTGGGTCAGCAGGACGACCATGACGTTGTTAGCCATGGCGGGCACCAGCTGGCTCATGTCGTTATACTTTCGCCCGCCCCATATCGCCTTGAGGGCAAGGGGCAGGGTGAGCAGGGCGATTAAGGCGAAGACAGGCATCTCACCGGATATCACCCAGAAGGCTATCCAAGCGTAGACCACTATGGTCAGGGCAGAGTATATCAGCCAGGCGCCCTGCTTGCCGATGGTGATGGGCAGCGTCCTGCGGCCCGCTTCCCTGTCGGCGGCGATATCGGGGAACTCGTTTAGGAGCAGCAGGTTATGCACCAGGATGCCCGAGGGTATGGCGGCGATAAGGGCGGGGAAGGTATAGGCGGTACTCTGGATGAAGTATGTCCCCAGCACGGGCAAAGCCCCCATCCCCACCCCCGGAGCCCACTCCGGCCAGCCCATCCGGGTCAAAAACGGGGTATAGAGCAGGGTGCAAAGCGCCGCCGCCAGCAGCAGCGGCAGCAGACCCCAGCCGGCGACGATAACGAAATAGACACCTATGGGTACCGCCAGCAGGAAGGAGCCCATCCCCAGCCAGAAGACCTGCCGCGGCGTCATCCGGGCCGCGGGCAGGATGCCGCTGCCCCCGCTGAAAGGGGTGCGCTTGGTCTTGAGGTCGATGCCGCTTCTATAGTCGAAGTAGTCGTTGAGCACGTTGACGCCGATGTGGCAGAGCAGCAGCCCCAGGAAAGCCAGCAGGGCATAGCCCAGATGAAAATGGCCGTCATGCCAGGCGATGGCATTACCCAGGAAAGCCAGCACTACGGAAAGCAGCAGGAACTGGGGCCTGGTCTCGGCAAACCATACCTTCAGCTTCATTCATCGTCTCCTTCGCCACATAGCTACAATCTTCGGCCAGCACTTTGGGTGGGTATAGGTGGTCGGGGTTATCATGGAGGCTCTCTTAACGGCTGTCAGATTATCTTCAGGGCTACTATGGCGATAATAATAAACAGGGCCACCAGGACGATGGTAAGCTGAAAGAGCGTTTTCTCCACGCCCCGCTTCGTGCGGTAGACGGTGTCGGCCTGGCCGAAGATACCCCCCAGCCCCCCGCCCCTGACCTGGAGCAGAATGGCTAATATCAAGGCTGTGGATAGTATAATCTGAGCTATACTAAAATAAGTCTCCATGCTTATCCTTCCTCTAACTTCTTCTCCATTAACTGGTTGACCACCGCGGGGTTAGCGCGACCCCTGGTGGCTCTCATCACCTGTCCCACCAGAAACTTGAGCGATTGCTTCTTGCCCGCCTTATAGTCGGCGACGGCCGGGGCGTTGTCTTTTATGACGCGGGCAATCTCCTGCTCGATGGCGCCGGCATCGCTTATCTGCCCCAGTTCCTGCGCCTTAATGATATCGTCGGCGCTCTCACCCTTCTGGTACATCTGCCCCAGCACCGACTTGGCCGAGGCGGCGCTAACCTCTCCCTCCGAGTTCAGCTTGACTAACCGGGCCAGCCGCTCCGGGCTGACCTTTTGGCTGAATGCGGTAATGTCGATAACACTCTCGTTTATTATACGGCTCACCTCGCCCAAAAGCCAGTTGCCTATCTCCTTAGGCGACACATCTTGACTGGTTTTCAGGCAATCTTCAAAGTAGTCGGCCATCTCGCGGGAAGCGGTGAGCAGCTTGACGTCATATGGGGACAGCCCGTATTCGGCGACAAAGCGGTCGCATCTGTCTTCGGGCAGCTCGGGCAGCTTTGCCTTTATCTCTTCCACCCATGCCCGGTCCAGCACCAGCGGCGCCAGGTCGGGTTCGGGGAAGTAGCGGTAGTCGTGGGCATACTCTTTGGAGCGCTGGGAAACGGTCACCCCCCTGTCCTCAATCCAGCCCCTAGTCTCCTGGAACAGCTTTTTGCCCGCCCCCGCCACCTTTCTCTGCCTCTCTTCTTCGTAGCTCAGGGCGCGATAGACCGCCTTAAAGCTGTTCATATTCTTGACTTCGACCTTGGCCAGGGTATCGGGGCTGTTTTCGGGGCGGATGCTGATATTGGCGTCGCAGCGGAAGCTCCCCTCCTCCATATTCCCCGTGGAAACGCCCAGGTAGCGCAGTATGCTCCTCAGCTTTATCAGGTACTGCCGGGCTTCCTCCGGGGAGCGCAGGTCGGGCTCGCCGACAATCTCCATCAGAGGCACCCCAGAACGGTTGACATCCACCAGGCTGTAATGCTCCTCGCCCGGGGTGGCGCGGTGCAACAGCTTGGCCACGTCCTCCTCGAGGTGGACGCGGGTGATACCCGCCTTCTTCTCCTTGCCGTCGACATCGATGTCCAGCCAGCCGTTAAGGCCGAAGGGCGCGTCGTACTGGGAAATCTGGTAGCCCTTCATCAGGTCGGGGTAGGGGTAGTTCTTGCGGTCGAACTTGGTGTAATCGGAGATGGTGCAGTGCAGGGCCAGAGCCGTCATCACGGTAAATTCCACCGCCTGCTGATTGATGGTGGGCAGCACACCGGGCATACCCAGGCACACCGGGCAGACATGGCTGTTGGGCGGGGCGCTGGTGTAATCGGTACTGCAACGGCAGAACATCTTGCTTTTGGTCAAAAGATGGGCGTGGACCTCCAGCCCGATAACGGTCTCGTATTCCATGGCAAATGTTAGTATAGCAACAATAGTAATAGCTGACAAGAAAAGGGGGGTTAGGGGGACGCCACACATCCCCACCTTGCCTAGCGTGCGTTTGTTGTCCCACACCAACCCACCCTGCCAAGCAGGGTTAGACCCCTATTAGCCCCTTATTGGGGGTTTCAAAGGGGGCAAAGCCCCCTTTTTCCTTAAAAGGGCGGAGGGCGGGAAAAGATAAAATCGGAGGGGAGGAGAGAAGTCTATAGAGGTGACACCTCTGTAGGGTGGGTATTGGGCGGGAAGAAAAACCTGTGGGGTGGGGGAACAAAATATGTTATAATCTCCCCTACAGGTGGGGATATAGCTCAACTGGGAGAGCGCTGCCTTCGCATGGCAGAGGTCGGGGGTTCGAATCCCCCTATCTCCACCAACTATATCTTCTGCCTCTCCCGCCAGCGGAAGAAAGCCTTGGTCAGCTCCAGGACGGGGAAGACCGTCGCCGCCAGCAAAACGACTAACAGCCAGTCGAAGCCGCCCAAGGAGAAGGTATGGAAGGACGGCTGCAAAGCGGGCGTATAGACTATCACCACCAGCAGGGCGATTTCCCAGACTATGGCGATATTGAGCCACTTGTTCTTGAAAAAGCCGATTTTGAATATCGACTGCTTATCGGAGCGGAAGTTGTAGGCTTTAAAAAACTGTATCAGGACCAGGGTAATAAAACACAGCGCCTGTGCCTCAAGCATACCCCGCCCCGCATCCAGCGCCCACTTGAACACCCCCAGGTTGACCAGGCACGACCAGACCCCACCCACCACCATCAGCGTCACCACCTCCCGGGTAAAGACGCCCTGTCCCCGCGGGCGCGGCTTCTGCTTCATCAGGTCGGGGGCGGGCGGGTCGACGGAAAGGGCGATGGCGGGCAATCCGTCGGTGGCTAAATTCACCCATAATATCTGAATCGCCACCAGAGGGATAGCCCCCGCGGGCAGCCCCAGCAGCGGCCCGAAAAGGATAGCCCCCGCCATGAGCAGTATCTCTCCGATATTGGAGGAAAGCAGGTACATCAGGTATTTTTTGATGTTGCTGAAGATACCCCTCCCCTCCTCGATAGCGGCCACGATAGAGGCGAAGTTGTCGTCGGTCAGCACCATATCGGCTGCCTCGGTGGTGACATCGGTGCCGGTGATACCCATGGCGATGCCGATATCGGCCTTTTTGAGCGCTGGGGCGTCGTTGACGCCGTCCCCGGTCATGGCTACGACGTGCCCCCTCTTGGTCAGGGCTTCCACCACCCGCAACTTATGCGCCGGCGAAACGCGGGCGTAGACCTCTATCTTCTCTACCATCTCTTCGAGCTCTGGCTGGCTCAAGGCATCGAGCTCGACGCCCGTCAGCGCCAGCCCCTCTTTGAGCAGCCCCAGCTCGCGGGCGATGGCCACCGCCGTCTTCTTGTGGTCGCCGGTTATCATCACCGACTTTACCCCCGCCCGGTAACAGCGCTCTATCGCCTTTTTGGCCTCCGGGCGTGGCGGGTCGATCATCCCCACCATACCGGTAAAGACCATGTCCTGCTCTATGGCTTCGCTTATCTCGCCATCGTCCAGCCGCTTATAGGCTAAGCCCAGCACGCGCAGGGCATCGTCCGACATCCCCCTCCCCACCGCGATAATGCTTTCTCTATCTTTATCGGTCAGCTCCCTCTCCCGCCCCTCGGCGTAGATATAGCGGCAGGAGCCTAAAACCAGCTCGGGCGCCCCTTTGGAATAGGCGACGCTGCCCTCCGGCGTGCGGTGGACGGTGGTCATCCGCTTCCTCTCCGAAGAGAAGGGGATTTCGCCGATGCGGGGGAACTGGCGGTTAAGCTCTTCGGGCCACAAGCCCGCCTTGGCCGCGGTTACCAGCAGCGAGCCCTCGGTGGGGTCGCCGCTGACCTCCCAGACTCGACCGCTGGCGGTGAGCGCCGTGTCGTTGCAAAGAGCGCCGATAAGCAATAGCCTTTCCAGAGCCGATTGGGACTCAACGCTTAGCTTCTCGCCGCCGGCGGAGAACTCGCCCTCAGGCTCATAGCCGACGCCGCTGACATCGATAGAGCTGTCGTCGGCGTAGATGCGCCGCACCGTCATCTTGCCCTGGGTGAGCGTCCCTGTTTTATCAGAGCAGATAAAGGTGGTGCTGCCCAGCGTTTCCACGGCGGGCAGCTTTCGTATCAGGGCGTGGCGCTTGGCCATGCGGCGCACGCCCAGCGACAGGCTAATGGCCACCACCGCGGGCAGGGCTTCGGGAACGGCCGCCACCGCCAGGGCGATGCCCCAGATAAGCATTTCCAGAAGCTCATGCCCCCGCAGCACTCCCAGCCCCGCCAGGAGGAAACAAAGGCTCAGGGCGCTGATGGCAATCCACTTGCCGGTGCGGTCAAGGTTAATCTCCAGCGGCGTCCTCTCCGCCTTGACCTCCTGCAGCAGGCTGGCAATCTGGCCGAACTCAGTGTCCATGCCGGTGGCGGTAACAATAGCGTTGCCCCTCCCGCCGATAACCGCCGTCCCCATATAGACCATATTGCGCCGGTCGCCGACGGGCGCTTCGCCCCCGATAACGCTATCCTCTTTCTCCACGGGCGTCGATTCCCCGGTGAGGGCGGCTTCGCCGGTCTTGAGGTTGACCGCCTCGATGAGGCGGGCGTCGGCGGCTATCTTATCGCCCGTCCTGAGGATGATGATGTCGCCCGGGACTAATTCGCGGGCCGGAATCTCGACCTCTTTGCCTCCCCGCCGCACCGACGCCATCGGCGCCGCCATTCTCTTCAGGGCTTCCATGGCGCGCTCGGCCCGATACTCCTGGACGAAGCCCAGCCCGCTGGCAAAAAGAATGATAATGCCGATAATAACGGCGTCGGCAACCTCGCCCAGTATCGCCGACAGCACCACGGCGATAAGCAGGATGATAATGAGGAAGCTCTTGAACTGCTGTAAAAAGAGGGACCAAGGCGAGACGCCCTTTTTTTCGGCCAGCTCGTTGGCGCCGTAGCGCCTGAGTCTTTTTTGAGCCTCGGGCGGCGCTAAGCCGTCGCGCCCGGACTTAAGGGCGCTCAGGGCATCTTCGGCTTCCCGTCGGTACCATTCCTGCTCTTCGGCCATAAATCTACCTTGATTGGGCAGCTAACCCGATTCTGGATAATATCGCCCATATTATACCCTTGCTAAAAGCCAGTTGAAAACCGCGAAACAAGGTGAGGCGCAAAGCACTGATTGCTCACCAAACTTGGGGAAAGCGCAAACCGCCTTGCTTGTTTTGTCCGCTAAAGCTGTTATAATTTAAAAGGCTTTAAGGACAGGCGTGCCCCTGTAGCTCAGGTGGATAGAGCAGCGGTTTCCTAAACCGCGTGTCGCGCGTTCGAGTCGCGCCAGGGGTACCACTTAATTTTTGCCCAGAATTATGCTAATATATTCAATACTTTAGGAGTGTAGCTCAGTTGGGAGAGCAGCGGTCTCCAAAACCGCAGGTCGCGGGTTCGAATCCTGCCACTCCTGCCA
>SOKR01000150.1 GCA_004375675.1 Dehalococcoidia bacterium | reverse complement strand
TCGCCGAAGCTGACCTCGGCTGCCTTCACCCGTCGCGTGTAGTACTGCAGGTCGTGGTCTATGGTCACGCCGATAGCCCCGTGGATCTGGTGCGCTAGCGCCATCACCCGCTGGCAGGCTTCCCCGGCCCAGGCCTTGGCGATGGCGACCTCTTGCGTGCAGGGCAGGCCCTCGCTCAACATCCAGGCGACCTTGTAGGCGGAAAGCCGCGTGCCGTCAACATCGGTGGCCATGTCGGCGCAGTAGTGCTGGATAACCTGGAAGCTGCCGATGGGACGCCCGTACTGCTTCCTGTCCTTGGCGTACTCGACGGTCATATCCAGCGCCTGCTGAATGCAGCCCACCATCTCGCAGCATTTAGCCGCTGCCCCCCGCTGAATGATTTTTTCTACCTCCGGCCAGCCCTTATCCGGCTCGCCCAGTATATTGGCTTTGGGCACCTTTACCTTGTCGAAGACCACCTCGCAGAGCTTATCCTCGGCGATTGTTTTCAATACCGTATGGCTTATGCCCGCGCTCTTGGCGTCGACGATAAACAGGGTAATCCCCTTATCGGTCTTAGCCACCACCAGCATATAATCGGCGACGTTGGCGTCGGGGACGAAGAGCTTGGTGCCGCTTATAACGTAGTTATCGCCCTCGGCGGTAGCCTTAGTTTCAATGCTACTCTCTTCATAGCTGGCGCTGGCTTCGGTCAGGGCTAAAGTAAAAATTACCTCACCGCTGGATATCTTGGGTAGGTATTCCGCTTTCTGCTCCTCGCTGCCGATATCGAGGATGGTCAAGCCGCTCAAGACCACCGAGGAAAAGTAGGGACCGGGCAGGCAAGCCCGCCCCATCTCCTCTATTAATATAGCCAGGTCGAGGAAGCTCATATCGCTGCCGCCGTATTTTTCGGGGAAAGCCAGCCCCATCCACCCCAGCCCCGCCATCTCTTTCCACAGCTCCGGCGAATAGCCCGCTTCACTCTCTTCTATCTCTTTGACCGTCGCCTTGGGCAGCTTGTCGGCCAGAAAATCGCGCGCCATTGTTCTTAACATTTCCTGTTCTTCAGAGAGAGCTAACTGCATTATCATTGCCTCCTAATAAAATCCGCTAATCGATGCTACTGATTGGGTAACTCCAGCTTTCTTAACGCCAGAATATTCTTCAGGACTTCCGAGCTGCCCGCCTGCAGGCTGTAGCCCTTGGATGACAGATAGGAATGATAGGCCATGCCCTTTATCGGCACGCGTTTCGACTGGGGCGAAAGCTGTCCGTAGAGCCCCATAATCTCGATGGCGGCGCCGGCCAGGCACTGTTCGAAGGCGGTGCCGTAGACTTTGGACATCGAAGACTCCCAGTTGGGCGCGCGCCCCTCGTCCATAACCATAGCCACCCGGTACATGTGCAGCCGCCCGATTTCAAGCTCGACTTTAAGCTGCGCCAGCTTAGCGCGAATCAGCGGGTCCTGGGATAACGGCTGGCCCTTTCTTTTGGTTTCCTTGGTGTAGTTGATGAGGGCTTCGAAGAGGGGATAGTTGGCCATCAGCCGTTCCATGCCGCTTCGCTCGTAATCGAGCTGGTTAAGAATCTGGTAAAAGCCTCTGTTCTTCTCGCCGATGAGGCTGGTCTTGGGGATGCGCACGTTCTCGAAAAAGACCTCGTTAAAGTGTACTCCGCCCGTAATATCAGCGATGGGCACCACGTTCACCCCGGGCAAATCGGTGCGGAAGAAAAACTCGCTGATGCCCTTGTGCTTGGCGGCATCGGGGTCGGTGCGCGCCACCAGGTAAATCCAGTTCATGTGGCTGCCGCCGCTGGTCCAGGTCTTCTGCCCGTCGATGATAAACTCGTCGCCGTCCTCGGTGGCTTTGGTCTTAAGCGAAGCCAGGTCGCTGCCCGCGTCGGGCTCGCTCATGCCCAGCCCCACGTAGGCTTCCCCCCGCAAAATCATGGGCAGCAGTTCCCTCCTCTGCTCCTCGGTGCCGTAGTGGACGATGGCGCCGCCAATCTGTCGGTCGGCGAACCAGTGGCAGGCGGCGGGCGCGCCGTAGCGCAGCATCTCCTCGGTCAATATAAGGCGGTCGATATAAGAACGCCCCTGCCCCCCGTGCTCCTTGGGCCAGGTCAGCCCGATCCAGCCCTTCTGAGATACCCGCTTGGTGAACTCGGGGTCGTGCCCCATTATCCAGGCGTCGCAACTCGGCTCCCAAAGCCCCTGCTTTATCTCTCCTTCGAGAAAGTCGCGAATCTCCTGCCTGAATTTCTCCTGCTCCTCATTCAGTCTAAAGTCCATAGTTCGGTTCTCCCTTTCTAAGGTTGGTCTTTAATTTATCAGAAATCCAAATAGGGGTTAAGTTCCCTTATATTGCCAGGCACGTCACGGTTCGGGAGATGCCGGCAATGGGGTGAATCTGTCCGGTAACCAGATCGCCGATGTTGTTCAGGCTGTCGCCTTCCACTATAGCGATTATATCATAAGGACCGGTTACGATATCAACCGACTTCATCCCCTTCAGCTTTTTCAGGGCATTGGCTACTTCCTTGTTCCTCCCCACCGCCGTTTCAATCAGCACAAAAGCCTTGGCTTGCATTGAGTCACCTCCTTGTAGTGTGCTCTTTGGTTGTCTGAGTCGGAGAATATACCAGTATATACATATACCTTTAATACTGGCAAAGTGTCAAGGTTTGCTTTCGTCCTTGACAGGGGGTAGTTGGCTTGGCTTATAATAAGCTCAATTTAGTTTTTGAAAACTCGTTCGGGAGGAGTGCCTTGGATTATTTCTTAACCGAGCAACAAAGGGAAATCAGGAATCTAACGCGGACCATCGCCGAGGAACAGGTGCTGCCGGTACGGGCAGCGCTCGACGAAAAAGAAGAGTTTCCTGCGGAGATAATGAAAATCCTAGCCGACGCCGGCCTCTTCGGCGTCTATATCTCCGAGGAGTACGGGGGGTTGGGCGGTGGCCTTCTCGACCTCTGCCTGGTGGTGGAAGAACTGAGCCGGGTGTGCAGCGGGATAGCTGTCACCTATGCCGCCAGCGGCTTGGGCACTTTTACCCTGCTTGAATTCGGCACCGACGAGCAGCGAAAAAAGTACCTGCCCGATATCGCCAGCGGCCGCAAGATGGCTGCCTTCGGCTTGACCGAAGCCGACGCCGGCAGCGACGCCGGCGGCATCAAGACCACGGCCACGCCCACCAAAGGCGGCTACATCATTAACGGCACCAAGCAGTTCATCACCAACGGCGGCGACGCCGAGGTCTATACCGTTATCGCTTTGACCGATAAGTCCAAGGGTCCCCGCGGCGCCAGCGCCTTCATTGTCGACAAAGACACCCCCGGCTTTACCTTCGGTAGGAAGGAAAAGAAGCTGGGTATCCGCGCTTCCTCGACCCGGGAGCTGGTCTTCGAGGACTGCTTCATCCCCGCCGAGAATATCATCGGCAAGGAGGGGATGGGCTTTATCCTGACCATGAAGCTTTTAGACCGTTCCCGCCCCGGCTTGGGCGCCCAGGCGATGGGACTGGCGCAGGGGGCTTTAGAGGCGGCGGTGGACTACGCCAAGAAGCGCGTTCAGTTCGGCCACCCCATCTACGCCCAGCAGGCCGTCCAGCAGATGCTGGCCGATATGGCTATCCAGGTGGAATCAGCGCGGGCGCTGGTCTATTCCACCGCCCGTATGATAGACAACGGCGCCAAGGACTTCGCCCGGGAGTCGGCTATGTGCAAGGTCTTCGCCTCGGACACCGCGATGAGGGTAACCACCGACGCCATGCAGATCTTCGGCGGCGTCGGCTATATGCGCGATTACCCCATCGAAAAGATGTTCCGCGACGCCAAGATTACCCAGATATACGAAGGCTCCAACCAGGTCTTGAGGAACGGGATTGCCTTCGAGCTGCGGAAGAAGAAGGCGTTCGGGGTTTAGCCCTTCGGCTTGCAGTACACTTCACACTCGGCTTATAATTAAGAGGCTTATTCCCATAAGGGATATTATCAAATGCAAATAAACGTAGCTCAGCAACTCAGGTCGGCAATCGGCAACGTAAAAGAACACGATGTCGACGTGGTCATGGATGTTACCGGTTACGGCAACACCGGCCGGCTTCAGGGCAAGGTCAGCCTGATGCGCACCGACCGCGGCATCCTGCTCAAAGGCGTGCTCAATACCGAAGTTGAACTGGCCTGCAGCCGCTGTTTGAACCCGTTCCAGTGCCCGCTGACCCTGAAAGTCGCAGAGGAATACTTTCCCACTGCGGACGTGGTCAGCGGCGCGCCGCTGCCCCTCCCCGACGAGTTCAGCGGCTTCACCATCGACGAAAATCACGAGCTCGATTTAACCGATGCCGTGCACCAGTACGCGCTGCTGGCGGTTCCGATGAAACCCCTCTGCCGCCCGGATTGCGCCGGGCTCTGTCCCGTTTGCGGTCAGAATCTTAACCTGGGGGAGTGCCAGTGCCTGCCCCCGGAAGCCGACCCTCGCTGGGCCAAGCTGAAGCAAATCGGCCTCAGCCAGTGACGACCCGGAGAGGAGAGAAAGGAACACTTTAATTATGGGAGCTTTACCGAAAAGAAAAACAGCTAAGGCGCGCCAGGGCAAAAGGCGCAGCCACTTTGCCGTAAAACCCCCCACCCTGGACGAGTGCCCCCAGTGCCATAGTCCTAAGCTACCTCACCGTGCCTGTCCCACCTGCGGGAGCTATGCCGGCCGGGATGTCATCGAGGTCAAAACCCCCAAGAAGAAGCCCGCGGCATAACCCGTCTTATCTTTAGATGTTTGGAGAAAGGATGCTATGGCTGAGTTAGTTAAGGCAGCCTATGTCTTTCCCGGGCAGGGCTCTCAGTGGGTAGGCATGGGGCGAGACCTCTACGAGGATTTCGAGGCGGCTAAAACTGTCTTCGACCAGGCCGATGAGGCTCTGGGCTTTGCTCTTCCCCGCCTCTGCTTCGATGGCCCCGAGGATGAGCTTCGCCAGACGGTTAACGCCCAGCCGGCTATAGTAACCACCAGCTTTGCCTGCCTGGAAGCCAGCCGCGAGGCGGGGGTTGCCCTGCCGCCGGCCCGCTTTGTCGCCGGCCATAGCCTGGGCGAATACACGGCGCTGGCGGCGGCGGGCGTGCTCGATTTCGCTAACATCGTCTCTCTGGCGCGGGAGCGCGGACGGCTGATGCACGAGGCCGGGCAGCTTACCCCCGGCGGTATGGCGGCGATAATCGGCCTCGACGAAACGCCGCTGGCCGAGCTTTGCGCCGAGACCGGCGCCCAAATCGCCAACATCAACTGCCCCGGCCAGATAGTAATCAGCGGCGCCGAAGAAAATCTAAACCAGGCTGTAGAGCTGGCTAAAAGCCGGGGAGCGCACCGCGCCATACCCCTGCAGGTAAGCGGCGCCTTTCCCCCCCCGCTGATGCAGCCCGCCGGCGACGGCATGGCAAAAGCCATAGCTGAACTTGAGTTTAACGACCCCACCACTCCCATCATCGGCAATACCACCGCCCGGCCCCTCACCACCGCCCAGGCGGTCAAAGAAGAACTGCTCAACCAGCTCTGCAACTGCGTCCAGTGGCAGCGCTCGGTGGAATATATGATTGCTGACGGCGTGTCCGCCTTTATCGAAATCGGACCCGGCAAGGTGCTGGCGGGCTTAGTCAAGCGCATTGATAGAAATGTTAAAATTTTTAATATCGGCGATGCCGAATCGGTCCGGAATTTCAGCGTCGATTAGGGAGCGAGGTTAAAAATGAATACTTCTACCAGGGTAGCTATAGTCACCGGCAGCGGCCGGGGCATCGGGCGGGTCATCGCCCTCAAGCTGGCGGAGTCGGGCATCAGGGTGGTGCTCAACGATGTCGGCGACGTAAAACCGGTGGAGGCGGTGGCTAAGGAAATCAAGACCATGGGCGTGGAAAGCCTGCAGGTTATGGCTGATGTCAGCTCAAGCGCCGATGTTAGCCGCCTTGTTGACGAGACCATGTCCGCCTACAAGCGCGTCGACATTCTGGTGAATAACGCTGGCATCGCCCGTGACCAGCTCCTGCTGCGGATGTCGGAAGAAGACTGGGATAAAGTCCTGGCCGTTGACCTAAAGAGCGTCTTTCTCTGCACCAAGGCCGTGTTGCGGCCGATGGCTAAGCAGCGCTGGGGCCGGGTTATCAATATTTCCAGCATCGTCGGCATTATCGGCAACAAGGGCCAAGCCAACTATGCCGCGGCTAAGGCGGGCGTTATCGGCTTTACCCGCGCCGTCGCCAAAGAAGTGGCTTCCCACGGCGTCACCGTCAATGCCGTTGCCCCCGGCTTTATCGATACCGAGATGACCCGGGGACTCAAAGAGGACT
>SOKR01000103.1 GCA_004375675.1 Dehalococcoidia bacterium | reverse complement strand
AATCGCCTTTGCTCAAACCCAGTTTCTGGGCGAGAAAGGCGATTAACTCTTTGTTGGCTTTGCCCTTAACGGGAGGGGCTGCCACTTTTACCCGCAACACACCCTCTGAGAAGCCAGCCAGCTCGTTTCTGGCAGCGTTAGGGTGCACGCGCAGCTGAAGTTCAACTCCTCTTTCCGAAAGAGACACGACAGTCGTCTATTAGATAAAACCGGTTAGGATGCCTGGCTGTTATTATTCGCCGCGACCAGCGGACATGGCGATGGTGGCCAGGAATAGAATGGCAGCAAGCACAAACCAGAAGATGTAGCCAAGATCCGACACCGTAAACGCGTCGGTGGCGGTGAGGATACCCATCACGCCGCATAACCCAGCCAGGACATTAATAATACCGCCTAGCATTCGAACCTCCTTTCCCTGAGCCGCAGCCGGCTCATTGAATAACCCTCTGTGATTGCTATATAATAGAATGCTAATTAGTCCAAGTCAATAGATTAGGGGTAGAAATTCTATGAAATTAACCAAAAATTTATACTTTTTTTCGGAAAAGGGAATGATGGACTGCAACACCTATGTCATCAAGGATAATCAAAGCCTGCTCATCGACCCGGGGCTGACACAGTTCCTGCCGGCGCTGATAGAGGAAATGCAGCGGGACGGCATCGACCCCAAGGAAATAAAGCTTATCGCCAACACCCACCTCCACGGCGACCACTGCTGGGCCAACGACGCCTTTAAAAAGCTATCGGGGGCGGAAATCCTGCTGCACCCGGTGCAGAAGCAATTCGGGCAGGCCGCCGCCGTCCAGACATCACAGTTCTTCGGCGTCTCCGCCGTTGAGTTCAGCGAAGACAGGCTGATGGATAACGATAAGTTAAGCCTCGGAGAGACGGAAGTCGAGCTTATCCCCTCCCCGGGGCATTCGCCCGACAGCATCTGCTACTATTGCCCCAACGACAAGGTCCTCATCTGCGGGGACGTTATCTTCAGCCAGAACACGGGGCGGGTCGACCTGCCCGGGGGCGGCGCCGACCAGCTTAAGGCGTCCATCGAGAGGCTATCGCAACTGGACATAGAGTACCTGCTGCCCGGACACATGGACATCGTCGTCGGCAAGGAAAACGTTAAGAATAACTTCGAGTTCGTCAAGAAATACGTGCTCGGCAATCTGTAAAGGGGGCGCCCGTGACCATAGATTCTCTTGAGCTGGGACCGATAAGGCCACCGAGCGAGGCTTCTTCCCTACTGCTGCGGGTGACCCGAAACTGCTCCTGGAACCGCTGTAAGTTCTGCCATATCTACAAGGGGAAGCGGTTCGAGCTGAGGCCGGTGGCGGATATCAAGCAGGACATCCTGACGGTTAAGGCGATACAGGACAAGCTGAAAGAAGCGGCGCGGCAGGGCGGCTACGGAGGTTCGGTGGAGGCAGCCGCCGCTTCTTTCCTCAATAACCCGTTAAGCGAGACCCACTTTAATGTAGCCCTCTGGCTCTACCATGGGGGCACCAGCGCCTTCCTCCAGGACGCCAACACCCTGATTATGCCGACCGACGACCTGGTGGAGGTCATAAAGTTCCTTAAAGAAACGCTGCCCACCATCACCCGCATCACCAGCTACGGGCGTTCCAAGACCGCCGCCAAGAAGAAGCTGGAAGAGCTAAAGGCGCTTCACGAGGCGGGGCTCAACCGATTGCACATCGGGCTGGAATCGGGCTACGACCCCCTGTTGGCATACATGGACAAGGGGGTTACCGCCGCCGACCACATCGCGGGGGGCAAGAAGATAGTCGCCTCGGGCATCTCGCTTTCCGAGTACGTGCTGCTGGGGCTGGGGGGCAAGAAGATGTGGCGGGAGCACGCCACCGAGACGGCCAGGGTATTAAACGAGATAAACGCCGACTTTATCCGGGTGCGGACGCTGACCATCAAGGAGGGCATGCCCTTATACGACGAGGTCAAAAGCGGCCAATTCATCCGGGCTAGCGACGAGGAGATTGTCGCCGAGGAAAAGCGGCTTATCGAGAAGCTCAATTGCCGTTCTCATTTTGTCAGCGACCACATCACCAATTTGCTCCAGGAGATTGAGGGCAAGCTGCCCGACGACAAGGAGAAGATGCTGGCGGTGATAGATAAATTCCAAGCCCTATCAGTCGAGGAGAGGCAGAATTTCCGGCTGGGGAGAAGGATAGGCATATACGCCGCCCTGGACGACCTTAACGAGGCCGGCAAACACGGGCTGGTGGCGCAGGCCGTAGCCAAGGTGGCTAAGGACGGGGATGTGGACGAGGAGATAATATACTCCCTGATGGAGCGGTTTATATAAGCCCTGGGGAGTTGACAGCTAGCGAATAGGCGTCTACCATACCAAAATGGATGCTGGCTCTGGTCGGCTTTACCGCCTTATTCAGCATCATCGCCCTATGGCGCTTCCGCACCAGCGCTGTTTAATAGAGCTATAATATCCAGTCGGGCATTACCTAACAAAAGCCAATATACGCTATACTATAATGAAGAGGTAGATATGAGCCTGGAGCAGGAAATCGGCGATTTGCTCCGCCAGAAGGGGTTGATGCTGGGGGTGGTGGAATCAGCCACGGGAGGGCTGATATCCCACCGCATCACCAACGTCTCCGGCAGCTCGGACTACTACCAGGGTTCGGTGACCGCCTACAGCAACGAGGTCAAGAGCGGGGTGGTGGGGGTGAGCGAGGATACCCTGATTCAGTACGGCGCCGTCAGCCCCCAGGTGGCCGAGGAGCTAGCCGAGGGCGGTAAGATGCTGCTGGGCGCCGATATCTGCATCGCCGACACGGGCATCGCGGGGCCGGGCGGGGCGACGGCGGAAAAACCGGAGGGGCTATTTTACCTGGGGCTGTCGCACGGCGAGAGGACCTACAGCCGAAAGCACCAGTTCCGGGGCAACCGCGAGCAAAACAAGCAGAGCGCCGCCGAAGCCGCCTTAAGCTGGCTCAAAGAATACCTTATAGAGCTGGAATAGATTCTAATGCCACCATCAATATCAGCGGCACCCTTGATGTCGACCTCTCGGGGGGCTCGAGGGTGATATACGTCGGCGACCCCCACCTGGGCAATATAGAGCTTTCGGGGGACTCCCAGGTTAGCGAAAAGTAGAGCCTTAAAACATGCTGCAAGAGAAGAAGGTGGTCACCTGCTTCCTGGAATCGGGGGGCGAGATATTGATTTTGCGCCGCAGCAGGGAGGTGGGCAGCTACCGGGGGAGTTGGGCGGGGGTCAGCGGCTACATCGAGACCACCGCCGACGAGCAAGCCCTGACCGAGATAGAGGAGGAGGCGAACTTAAGGCGAGGGGATGTGGAGTTGCTAAAGAAGGGCGAGCCGCTAGCCGTTGAGGACGAGGGGCTGGGGATAAGGTGGGTGGTCCACCCCTATCTTTTCCGCATCAAGGACAGGGAAAAGATAATAATTGACTGGGAGCACAAAGAGGCGAGGTGGATAAAACCTGAAGATATAGACAACTACCAGACCGTGCCCAAGCTCAAAGAGGCACTGTCGCGGGTATTATAGCCAAGGAGGCAGAGATGTCGAAGTCAATAGTCAGGGCGGCCTGCGGGCTGCTCATCCTGCTCGTTGTTATCGCCGGGCTGGCGGCCTGTACCACAATGCCGGAGCCAGACTACGCCAGCCAGATTACGGAGAGCACCCTGCAGGCTATGAGCGACGGTGATTACGCCGCCTTCATGCAGTACTTCAGCCCCGAAGCTAAAGCTGCCATAGACGAGGCTGACTTTAATACACGCAGCCAGGAAATAAAGCCTCTCATCGGCGACTATATCGACAAGGAATTCCAGAAGACGAAAACCGAAAACGGGTACATCGGTGTCTACTATAAAGCTGACTTCAGCGAAGAGCCGGAGGGCGTCACCGTCACCGTTTACTTCGAAGAGATAGACGGGGAAATGTATATCGCTGCTTTCGGGCTCAAGTCCTCCAAGTTAGGCGGAGAGTAGCCGTTTTATATAACCGGTGACCCCTTCCGGCGCCAGCAGCCCGTTTTCGGTGACTATCCCCGTCACCAGCTCCAGGGGGGTAAGGTCGAAATAGGGGTTTTTGACGCTGACCGGCGGCGGCAGCTTTGTCCGACCGATAACCTCAGAGGGTCCCTTCTCCTCAAGGTCGACCTCGTCGCTTCTCATCCTGTGGTCGAACTTGAGCGTCTCGCATAACACATAGAAGGGGACGGCGGCTTTTTGCGCCGCCAGCGCCAGCGGGTAGGTGCCGACGCCGTTAACGATAGTGCCGTCGGCGCAAACCCTGTCGGCGCCGACCATCACTTTATTCGCCGACGAAACGTAAAGCCCCGCCGCCGTGTCATCGATGAAGGTGACTTTCATTCCCTGTCGCCCCAGCTCTTGAGCAATCCTCTGGCCGGTGCCGCCAGCACCGGAACGGGTGGCGATGACCTCGATATGTTTGCCTTCGGCGGGCGCTTCCTCTAAGACCGCCATCACCGTCGAGCTATAGCTGTGGGTCATTATCTTATCGCCTTCGGCAATCAGCCCCAAACCGCAACTGGTAATCTCGGCTATAGCCTGCAGCGAGACCCGGGCTAACTCGTCAGCCTTGCTCACCGCCAGGCCCTTGAGGTAACCCACGCCCTGGTCCGGGGAGACCGGGGAGAGAGCACCCAGGTAACGGTTGACGATGTTGAAAATGGGCGCCATCGCCGGACGCGCCGTCATCAACCCCTCCCCCACCCCTTTTAGCTCCTCCAGGAAATGCTCGACGCTGTCCGCCTGGCTGTGTTCGGCGGCGACTTTCAGCACCGCCATCGCCTGCCTGGCCAGTTGGCTGGCGCCGTGAGTCTTGTCGTTCTTGATTTCGTCTGTGAGACGGGTGATTTTGTTGCTTATTTTCACACGGTCATTCTACCACAGTAGACATACAGGTCAAAGCCCTACTGACTCTCTTACACCCCACCCCAATGTTATCTTTTCCCACCCACCGCCCTTTTAAGGTAAAGAGGGGGCTTTGCCCCCTCTTAAACACCCCCAAAATAAGGGGCTAATAGGGGTCTAACCCCTGTAGGGTGGGCAGGGTGGGACGAACAACGCACGCCAGATAAGGTGGGGCGGGGAGGATTGTTATTCTCAGTCATCAATGATATACTCTGACAAACCTCAACTAGATGGAGACTTTGCTTATGAAACGGGCTGACGGGCGCACCTACGACGAGCTAAGACCGGCCAAAATAACCCCCGGCTTTCAGAGCTTCGCCGAAGGCTCGGCGCTGATTGAGCTGGGCAAGACACGGGTACTCTGCTCGGTTAGCGTTGAGGAGAAGGTGCCGGGCTTCCTCAGGGACAAGGGCACGGGCTGGATTACCGCCGAATACGGCATGCTGCCCCGCGCCACCGTCACCCGCAGCCCCCGCGAAGCAGCGATGGGACGGGTGGCGGGGAGGAGCCAGGAAATCCAGCGCCTCATCGGGCGCTCGCTACGGGCGGTCACCGACCTTACCAATCTGGGGGAAAGAACGCTAATCGTCGACTGCGACGTGCTGCAAGCCGACGGCGGCACCAGGACAGCGGCTATCACCGGGGCTTATGTCGCCCTGCACCAGGCGCTTAAAAACCTGGCCAATATGGGGATAATAGGCTCGATACCCTTGATAAGCGCCGTCGCCGCCACCAGCGTGGGCATCGTCCACAACCACCAGATGCTGGACCTTTGCTACGACGAAGACTGCAACGCCGCCGTTGACTTCAACGTGGTGATGACGAGCCGCAGGGAGTTCGTCGAGATGCAGGGCACGGCCGAGGGCAAGCCCTTCTCCAAGGAGACCGTTGACTCGCTGATAGCCCTGGCCGAGAAGGGCATCGAAAAGCTCTTCGAGATTCAGCAGGCTGCCCTGCAAACGATTTAGCCGCTTTAGGGCCTTACCTGCCCGCTGCCGAAGATAATCCACTTGTAGCTGGTCAGCTCTCTGACCCCTAGAGGACCGCGGGCGTGGAACTTCTGGGTGCTTATGCCCACCTCCGCCCCCAGCCCGAACATAGAGCCGTCGGTAAAGCGGGTGCTGGCGTTGGCGTAGACAGCGGCGGCATCGACTTCGTTAAGGAAGCGCATAACCGCCCCGTATTCCTCGGTGAGAATAGCCTCGGAGTGGCCCGAGCCGTAGCGCTCGATGTGTTCCAGCGCCTCGTCCAGGGAAGCGACGACCTTAATCGCCGCCACCAGAGAGAGAAACTCCTTGCCCCAGTCTTCGTCGGTGGCCGGCTTCAGCTTCAGCGAGGAATCGGATTTAAGGATAGCCATCGCCCGCTTATCGCAGTGCATCTCCACGCCGGCTTTAGCC
>SOKR01000128.1 GCA_004375675.1 Dehalococcoidia bacterium | reverse complement strand
CCAGACCGCGAACCAAGCTCCCAGGCTGATGAGGGTAAACCGCCACCATATAGCCCAGACCAGACCCCAGGTCACTTTAATCTCATTCATTGATTATGTCCCCTTCTGCTTGAGCAACCAGTATTCCAGGCTGTCGGCCAGAGCCAGCCAGCTGGCTTCGATGATATTGGTTGAGCCGCCGACCGTCCGCCACACCTCTTCCCCGTCAGTGGACTCGATGAGCACCCTGACCTGGGCGCTGGTGCCGATGGTCTCCTCCAGGATGCGGACCTTGTAGTCGACCAGCTTGACGCTGGCGATGCTGGGGTAGAACTGGAGCAGCGACTTGCGCAGCGCCTGGTCGAGGGCGTTGACTGGACCGTTGCCCTCGGCGACGGTATGCATTATCTTTTTATTTACCCTCACCTTGACCATAGCCTCGGACAAAATCTCTTCCGGGCTGCCCTGGCTGGGGGGACGCCGCCTCTTTTCCACCACCACCATAAAGTCGCCCAACTCGAAGGGGGGCTGGTAGTCGGGCTTCACCCGCTGGATTAAAAGCTCGAAGGAGGCTTCGGCGTTCTCGTACTGGAAGCCGCGGCTCTCCATCAGCTTGACCTGTTCCAGCAGCTTCTTGGCCTCTTTGCCGGTCGGGGGCAAATTCAGCCCCAGTTCCTTTGCCTTGTAGAAAATGTTGCTCTTGCCTGCTAGCTCGGAGACCACAACTTTCTGCTGGTTGCCCACCTTGGACGGGTCTATATGCTGGTAGCTCTCATTCCACCTCATGGTGGCGGAAACATGAAGCCCGCCCTTATGGCTGAAGGCACTGGCGCCGACATAGGGTAGGGAAGTGTCCGAGGCCAGATTAGCCGTCTCATTGACAAAGTGGGATACCTCGGCCAACCTGGCGAGTTGCTCATCGGTAATACAATCGATACCCATTTTGAGCTTCAAATTGGGGATGATGGAACAAAGGTTGGCGTTGCCACAGCGCTCGCCGTAGCCATTGATGGTGCCCTGAACCTGGGTGACGCCGGCGCTTACCGCCGCCAGGCTATTGGCTACCGCCAGCTCGCTGTCGTTGTGGGCATGAATGCCCAGCGGCACCGAGGTTACTTTTTTAACTGCTACAACGGCATCGGCTATTTCGTTCGGGAGCATACCTCCGTTGGTATCGCAGAGCGCCAGGCAGCTGGCGCCGGCTTCGGCAGCGGCGGTTAAGCAGCGCAGACTGTAGTCGGGGTTATTTTTTAAGCCGTCAAAGAAATGCTCGGCATCAAAGATAACGGTAAGCCCCTTTGACCTGAGATAGGCTACCGAGTCGGTAATCATACTCAGGTTTTCCTCCAGGGTGGTTTTCAGCACACGGGTAACCTGCAGGTCAGAACTCTTGCCGACAATGGCAGCCACCTTCACCCCGGCATTGACCAGGGCCTGGAGGCCGGCATCTTCTTCCGCTTTAGTTTTAGCTCGCCGGGTGTTGCCAAAAGCAACCAGTACCGAGTTGGCCAGATGCAGCGTCCTGGCTTTTTGAAAAAACTCGTCATCCTTGGGATTAGAGCCGGGGTAACCGCCTTCGATGAAGTGGATACCCAGCTCATCCAGTTTCTGAGCAATATTAAGCTTATCAACCACGGAGAAAGAAACGCCCTCTTTCTGCGTTCCATCCCGCAGCGTGGTGTCGTAGAGTTCAACCTTGGTCAATTTTTACCCCTTCACCTTCTGCGTAATTAAGTCCCCCATCTCCACCGTCCCCACCTTGGTCTTGCCTTCGGCCATTATATCATAGGTACGGTAATCCTGACTGAGCACCTCGTCCACCGCCTTCTCGACGACGCTGGCTTCTTTGTCCAGCCCGAAAGAGTGGCGCAGCATCATGGCCACGCTTAAGATAATGGCGATGGGGTTAGCCATATCCAGTCCGGCGCGGCGGGGGGCGCTGCCGTGAATCGGCTCGTACATGCCGAATATCCTGACGCCTTCTCTGGGCACGCCGGCCAGGCTGGCCGAGGGCAGCATCCCCATCGAGCCGGCTAGCATCGAGGCTTCGTCGGTGAGGATATCGCCGAACATATTTTCCGTAACCAGGATATCGAAATAGGTCGGGTTCTGAATCAAACGCATGGAGCAGGCATCGACCAGCATGTGGTCAAGCTCCACGTCGGGGTATTCCTTAGCCACCTCCATCGCCACCTGCCGCCACAATCTTGATGACTCGAGGACGTTGGCTTTATCCACCGAGGTCAGTTTCTTGCGGCGCAGCCTGGCCAGCTCGAAGCCGACGCGGACGATGCGCTCAATCTCCTGCTCGGAGTAGGTCATGGAGTCGGTAGCCATCCTGCCCTTGGCTGTCTCCCAGCGCTTCTTGGGCTGGGCGAAATAAAGCCCGCCGGTTAGCTCCCGGACGAAGATGAAGTCCGCCCCCCGAATGACCTCCGGCTTAAGATTGGTCGAGTCCACCAGCATCGGCGAGACCTTGACCGGGCGCAGGTTGGCGAAAAGCCCCAGCTCCCCGCGCAGCTTGAGCAGCCCGTCTTCGGGGTGGACCTTGCCCAGGGGGTCGTCCCACTTTGGCCCCCCCACCGCCCCCAGCAATACTGCATCGGCTTTACGGCACATCTTCAGTGTAGCATCGGGTAGCGCTGTTCCCTCGGCGTCGATGGCGACACCGCCCACCAGCCCTTCGTTGAGGTTGAAGCGATGGTCGAACCGCTTGCCTATTGCCTCTAAGACCTTGATTCCTTCGGTAATAACATCGGGCCCGATGCCGTCTCCGGGTAGAACCGCTAATTCAAATTGCACCTAAGCTCTCCTTCTGGATATTCTCTTTTTGGTATGCTCGATAAGCCCGCCGTCGGCGATAATCTCGGCCATAAAGCCGGGGTAGGGCTTGGCTTTAAACTCCGCGCCTTTGGTCAGGTTCTTTATCAAGCCCTTGGATAGGTCGACTTCCAGCGTGTCGCCGTCCTTGGTATTGGCTACCGCCTCGTTGGACTCCAGTAGGGGCAGGCCGATGTTGATGGCGTTGCGGAAAAAGATGCGGGCAAAGCTCTTGGCTATGATACAGGAAATGCCCGCCGCCTTGATTGCTAGCGGTGCGTGCTCCCTGGATGAGCCGCAGCCGAAGTTGGTGGTGGCCATGATTATATCGCCGGGCTTGACCTTCTTGACGAAGTCCGCGTCTGTATCCTCCATACAGTGCTTGGCCAGCTCGTCGGGGTCGGAGACATTGAGATAACGCGCCGGTATTATAGCGTCGGTATCGACATTAGCGCCGTGTTTATAAACTTTGCCTTTTAGCATGTTTTTATAACCCCTCACTAGTGAGTGCCAAAATCATTCAATTCAGTGCCAAGTTCCAGCGCTGCATATATTTCAAAAATGGCTTGCTCATCTTGCCGGTGATTTCCTTTACTGGGGCATACCCTTGTCATCAACCAGCTTTTCCCGCCATGATTTTTTTAGTTTAGCCATTGACTTTCACCCTCTGTAATAGCTCCTCCGGGCTGGCAATTTTTCCCATTACAGCGCTGGCCGCCGCCACCGCCGGATTGGCCAGATAGACCTCCGACTTGGGGCTGCCCATCCTGCCGACGAAGTTGCGGTTGGTGGTGGAGACGCATTTCTCGCCGTCGGCCAGCACTCCCATATGCCCGCCCAGGCAGGGACCGCAGGTCGGGGTGCTGACGGCGGCGCCCACCCTGACGAATATCTCGATTAGTCCTTCGATAAGGGCGTCGAAGTATACCTGCTGCGAGCCGGGGATAACAATGCAGCGCACTCCGGGGTGCACCTTATTGCCCTTGAGTATATGAGCCGCCAGCCTTAAGTCTTCGAGGCGGCCGTTGGTGCAGCTGCCGATTACCACCTGGTTGATTTTTATATTCTTCAGCTTGCTGATAGGCTTGCTGTTGGCCGGGGAGTGGGGCAGGGCGACCTGGGGCTCGATAGCGCTAACATCGTATTCGATGACACGGGAGTATTCAGCGTCGCCGTCGGGCTCATAGACCAGGTAGGGGCGTTCGGCGCGTGATTTTACATAAAGTTGCGTCTTGTTGTCCACCCCGAAGAGCCCGGCTTTGCCCCCGGCTTCGATAGCCATGTTAGCCATGGTGAAGCGCCCGTCTATGGACAGGGACTCTATCACCTCGCCGCTGAACTCTATCGCCGAATATAGGGCGCCGTCAACGCCGATATCGCCGATGGTGTGGAGTATCAAGTCCTTGCCGCCGACCCATTTCTCCAGCTTGCCGTTATAGACCAGCTTGATGGTCGGGGGTACCTTCATCCAGATGTCGCCCGTGGCCATGGCGGCGGCGATATCGGTGGAGCCCATGCCGGTGGCGAAAGCGCCCAGAGCGCCGTAGGTGCAGGTATGGGAATCAGCCCCGATAACCACCTCTCCCGGCAGCACCAGCCCCTGCTCGGGCAGGAGCACGTGCTCGATACCCATCTCGCCCACTTCGAAGTATATGATTCCCTGCTTGCGGGCGAACTCCCGCATCAGCTTGGCCTGCTCGGCGGAGGCGATGTCCTTGTTGGGGACGAAGTGGTCGGGCACCATCACCACCTTTTGCGGGTCGAAGACCCGCTTTACCCCCAGCTTCTGGAATTCCCTGATGGCGATGGGAGCGGTGACGTCGTTGGACATGACCAGGTCAACCCGGACGTTGATAAAATCGCCGGGGCTTACCCTTTTCTTATTGGCGTGAGCCGCCAGTATCTTCTCGGCTAGAGTCAATATAGCTTCCTTTCTCCGCGGGTTATTTCCTGGTGGCCAGCAGTCGATTGAGGGCGTTCATATAGGCCTTGGCGCTGGCGACAATGATATCGGTGTCGGCGCCCCGCCCGGTATAGGTTTTGCCCTCGCTTTCTATTCTTATTAGTACCTCGCCGATGGCATCGATGCCCTCGGTTACCGATTTGACGGTGAACTCGGTAAGCTCGTTGGGCACATCGACTATTCTGTTGATTGCCTTGCAGACGGCGTCGACGGGGCCGGTGCCCAGGGCGGCGTCGGCTAAAACCTCGCCCCCGGGGCCGATAAGGCTGATGGCGGCGGTGGGGATACCCCGGTCGCCGCAGGAAATCTGGACACGGTCGAGGTGGTAGACCTCGGAGACAGTGCGCTGCTCCTCGGCGATAACCGACTCGATATCTCTGTCGGTGACGCCCTTCTTTTTATCGGCCAGCTCCTTAAAGGCGCTAAAGGCGCGGTTGAAGTCCTCCTCTTTCAGGCTGTAGCCCAGCTCGGCCAAATGCTCTTTAAAGGCGTGACGCCCGCTGAGCTTGCCCAGCACCAGGCTACTGGATGGTATGCCCACCGTTTTGGGGTCCATTATTTCGTAGGTTATGGGCATCTTGATAACGCCGTCCTGGTGGATGCCCGATTCGTGGCGGAAGGCGTTAGCCCCGACGATGGCTTTATTGGGCTGGACGACGAAACCGGTCAGCTCGCTGACCAGCCGGCTGGCTTTATGTATCTGTTTGGTATTAACCTGGGTGCTCAGGTGGAAGAAGTCCTGGCGGGTTTTGATAGCCATGACGATTTCTTCCATAGAGGCGTTGCCCGCCCTCTCCCCGATGCCGTTGATGGTGCATTCCACCTGCCTTGCCCCACGCCGCACCGCCTCCAGGCTGTTGGCGACAGCCAGTCCCAGGTCATCGTGGCAGTGAACGCTGACGACAGCCTTATCTATATTGGGCACATTCTTCATGATGCCCTCGATGAGGTTGCCGAACTCGTCGGGGATGGCGTAGCCCACGGTATCGGGTATATTCACCGTGGTTGCACCGACCTCGATTACCGCCTTCAATATCTGGTAGAGATATTCGGGCTCGGTGCGGCTGGCGTCCATCGGCGAAAACTCGATATCATCGGTATATTTCTTGGCCCGCGTCACCATCTCGGCGGCGGTGTGCAGCACCTCATCGCGGCTCTTCTTTAATTGGTAGCCGAGGTGTATATCCGAAGAAGATAAAAATATATGTATTCGGGGATGCGCCGCCTCTTTGATGGCTTCCCAGGCGCGGTCAATGTCTTTGGGGTGGGCGCGCGCCAGCCCGCAGATTATCGGCTTGCGCACTTCCTTGGCGATGAGCTTGACCGCCTCGAAGTCGCCCGGAGAGCTGATGGGGAAGCCCGCCTCGATAACATCGACATTGAGCCTTTCCAGCTGTTTGGCTATCTCCAGCTTCTCCTGGGCGTTGAGCGTCCCCCCCGCCGCCTGTTCCCCGTCGCGCAACGTGGTATCGAATATGATTACTTTATCTTTTGTCTTAGCCATTGTTTCCTCCTCGGGAGAAATATTTGGTCACAGCGCCGTATCCCCTCCCCGGTGACGGAGAGGGGCCGGTAAGGATGAG
>SOKR01000053.1 GCA_004375675.1 Dehalococcoidia bacterium | reverse complement strand
ATCAGTGCCCGTCTGGTGGCGGAAACTGCCCAAAGCGAAGGCGTCAGGCTCTCGGCTCACGGCCCCTACTACATCAACCTCAACGCCCGCGAGCCGGAAAAGGTAGCCGCCAGCCAGGAAAGAATCATCCAGACCGCCCGCATCGGCGGCTTATGCGGCGCCCAAAGCATCGTCTTCCACGCCGCCTTCTACCTGGGCGACCCACCGGAAAAGGCCTACCAGGCGGTCAGGAAAAACCTGGCCGAGGTCATGAACCAGCTCAAAAAGGAGGAAAACAAGGTCTGGGTCAGGCCCGAGGTTATGGGCAAGGCCAGCCAGTTCGGCGATATCGACGAAATCATTAACCTATGTAACGAGCTGGATAGAGTCGGCATCTGCATGGACTTCGCCCACTGGCACGCCCGCAGCGGGCAGGCTAACTCCTACCCCGAATTCGTCGCTGTCCTGGAGCAGATAAAAAACGGCCTGGGCGAGCCGGCACTAGCCAACATGCATATCCACGTCTCCGGCATCGCCTACGGCAAGAAGGGAGAGCGCAAACACCTCAACCTCGAAGACTCCGACCTCAACTACACCGAACTCCTCCAGGCGCTCAAGGACTACGGGGCCAAGGGGCTGGTAATCTGCGAAAGCCCCAGCCTGGAAGCAGACGCCCTCCTCCTTCAGGAAAGCTACCACCGCCTCTAAGCAGCCCTATTTTCCTATTGACACAGCCTTCTGCTATAATGTAGGGTACGAGTCTAATGATGAAATCGAACTGGAAACGCAACAGCTTAATATACCTCATCATTCTGGTGGCGGCGGTCGTCCTCCTCTACCAGCTCTTCCCGACATCGCCCAAGCCGGCCGAAATCGGCCTGGATCAAGCCATCGCCATGTCCCAGGACGGCGAGATAGCCGCCATAACCGTGGATAACGAAGAGCTGCTCATCACCACCCTCGACGGCAGAGAGCTAAAAACCGCCATCGGCTACCTCACCCTGGTCGAGCTCAAGGAGCTGGGCTTAAACCTCACTGGTGTGGACTACAACGTCAAGCCTTCGGGCTTCGATTGGAGCAGTCTGCTCATCGGCTTTATCCCCCTCATCCTCTTCGGCGCCCTCATCTTCTTCTTATTCCGTTCGGCGCGGGGGGCTAACAGCCAGGCGATGAGCTTCGGGCGCAGCCGCGCCCGCCTCCTGCAGGGCAGCACGCCCACCGTCACCTTTGACGATGTCGCCGGCGTGGAAGAAGCCAAACAGGAGCTGACCGAAGTCGTTGACTTCCTCAAGTCGAGGGAGAAATTCCAGAAACTGGGGGCGCGCATCCCCAAGGGCATTTTGCTCATCGGCCCCCCCGGTACGGGCAAGACGCTACTGGCCAGAGCGATAGCCGGCGAAGCCGGCGTCCCCTTCTTCTCCATCAGCGGCAGTGAATTCGTCGAGATGTTCGTCGGCGTCGGCGCTTCCAGGGTGCGCGACCTCTTCGACCAGGCCAAGCGCAACACCCCCTGCATCATCTTTATCGACGAGATTGACGCCGTCGGCCGCCATCGCGGCGCGGGCTTAGGCGGCGGCCACGACGAAAGGGAGCAGACCCTCAACCAGATTCTGGTAGAGATGGACGGCTTCGACACCAACACCAGCGTCATTATTCTGGCGGCGACCAACCGCCCCGATATACTGGACCCCGCCCTCCTCCGCCCCGGGCGCTTCGACCGCAGGGTGATTCTAGACCGCCCCGACATCAACGGGCGGACGGCCATTCTCGAGGTCCACTCCAAGGGCAAGCCCCTGGCCGACGAGGTCGATTTAGAGGTGCTGGCTAAACAGACGGCGGGCTTCAGCGGCGCCGACCTGGCCAACCTGGTCAACGAAGCCGCTATCCTGGCGGCTCGCCGCGGCCAGAAGGTCGTCAAGATGAAGGAGCTGGAAGAGTCCATAGACCGCGTGCTGGCCGGCCCCGAGAGAAAGAGCCGCCGCATCAGCCCCAAGGAAAAGGAAATCAGCGCCTACCACGAGGCAGGCCATGCCCTGGTGGCCAGGCTGCTGCCCAACGCCGACCCCGTGCACAAGATTTCTATCGTGGCGCGGGGGGCAATAGGGGGTTACACCCGCCTCTTGCCCGCCGAAGACCGCTACCTGATGACCCGTTCCCAGTTCAAGGATATGATTGCCACCCTGCTGGCGGGGCAGACCGCCGAGGAGTTAATCTATAAAGAAACGACCACCGGCGCCCAGAACGACATCGAAGAAGCCACCAAGCTGGCGCGCAAGATGGTCACCTCCTACGGGATGAGCCAGAAGCTCGGCCCCCGCACCTTCGGGCGCAGAGAGGAAATGGTCTTCTTAGGACGCGAAATCACGGAGCAGAGGGACTACAGCGAGAAGGTAGCCCAGGAGATTGACGAAGAGGTGTACAGCATCATCCAGCACGCCCAGGACAAAGCCAAACGCCTGCTCACCAAAAACAAGAAAAGGCTAATCCATATCACCGAAAAAATCATTGTCCAGGAAACCATAGAAGGCGAAGACCTGGAACTGGCTTTCACCGAGCCCCTATCGGTCAAGCCCAAGGCCAAGGAGACCCCCACCACCCAACCCGTCGCCGAGCCGCCCAAGGCAAAGGCGAAGACCGCCCCCAGGAAAACGGCTCCGCCCCAGATTATCCCCAAACAGGCGCCGGCATCCTCGTAGGGAAGAGCCGTGATTGAGATTACATCCAAGCCCATCTCCCCCGAGTCCGTCGTCAACCGCATCAAGACCTCCGGCAGCGGCTGCGTGGCAACCTATGTCGGCCTGATTCGCGATAACTCCCAGGGCAAGCCGGTCGCCTCCGTGGAATACACCGACCCCAAAGGCACAGCTAAGGCTGACTTAGAGAAGATAGCCGGCGAAATACGGCGTAAATGGCAGCTGGAGGGTATCACCATCTGCCACCGCATCGGCAAGCTTGAGGTGGGCGATATCAACTTCCTGGTCGCGGTAGCTTCTGCCCACCGCCAGGAAGGCTTTGCCGCCGCCCAATACGCCGTCGACCGCTTTAAAGAGCTAATGCCCACCCGCAAAAAAGAAAGCTACCGCGACGGCAGCACCCGTATCGAAGGGGAATAATTGGAGACTAACGTCCCCGGTTATTTCTTGCGGCTTATCACCAAATCAGCCAGGTCCATTAACGCCTGTCGGCTGGGCTTAGCCGGCAGCTTCTCAAGATTCTGGCAGGCTTTATCACAGTAGTCCAAGGCAAGCTGGTAACACTGCTTGGCGATAGGCGAACGCCCCACCAGCTCTATCGCCCGCCCGATTTTCTCCCGCTTATCCTTTTCGGACATATTTGGATTAGCGAACAACTCTTTCACCGGGTTGTCGTCGGGGTATTGCTCCAAGAGCAGCATGGCGGGCAGCGTCAGCGTCCCCTGCAAAAGGTCGGAGCCGATGGGCTTGCCCATCTCCTCCTCGGTGCCCACGAAATCGAGGATGTCGTCCACAATCTGGAAGGCGACGCCCAGGTTAAAGCCGTAATCTTTGAGAATCTTTACCGAATCTTCGGGCGCATCGCTCAAGATAGCCCCCGAAATCGTAGACAGCGAAAAAAGCGAGGCGGTCTTGCTGGCGATTCGCTCCAGATAGTGGCCGCGGGTCTGCTCCAGCTTAAAGGCGTCGTTGGTCTGCACAATCTCCCCGCTGGTTATGGTCTGCAGGGTCTGGCTGAAGAGTATTATCACCCGCAGGTTGCCCGTGTCGGCGGCGAACTCGCCCGCCCTGGCGAAGACGTAGTCCCCCAAAAGCACCGCCCTTTCCTCACCCCACACCTCGTTAACCGTCGACCGCCCCCGCCGTACCGAGGATTTATCGATGGCGTCGTCGTGCACCAGGGTGGCGGTGTGCATCAGCTCGACGCCGGTAGCCATGGACAGCAGCAGGTCGAGGTTGTAGCGGTAAAACTTCCCCGCCAGCAGGGTCAGCGCGGGCCTAATGCCCTTGCCTCCCCCCAATACGTGCCGTAGCATCTCGGCCAGGTGAGGGGAATCGACCTCGGTCACCGAATCTATCTGGCGCCTTACCTTGGCCAGGTCCTCCTCGACCAGTTGGTAGATTTCTTCCAGCTCCAACCCTCTCTCCTTTATCTGATGGGCAGCTTAAACAGCTCTATCGTATTCTTAGCCGCCGCCCCCGCCACCACCTCCCTCGGCACTTCCCTTACCTGGGCCACCTTCTCGGCGATAAGGGCGACGTAGGCAGGCTCGTTGCGCTTCCCCCGGTAGGCCTGGGGCGCCAGAAAAGGTGCGTCCGTCTCCAGCAGCAGCCTGTCCAGCGGTATCTCTCGGGCCACCTGCACCAGCTCCCCCGCCGAGGGGTAGGTCACCGAACCCGCCAGCGAGATGTAAAAGCCGATATCGATATAACGAAGCGCCAGCTCGACATCCCCGCTGAAGCAGTGGATAACCCCCCGCCGCAGCCTCCCCGCCGAAAGCGTCGACCTCACCCAATCGCTCAGTATATTAAAGACCTCTTGGTGGGCCTGGCGGCAGTGCACCACCACCGGCAGCCCTAATTCCACGGCCAGGTCGAGCTGCTTCCCAAAGGCTTCAATCTGGCTCTTGCGCGAAGACAGATTGCGGTAGAAATCGAGCCCGATTTCGCCCACCGCCACCACCCGGTCGTCTTGAGCCAGCTCCCCCAGGGTTTTAAGGTCTTCGTCTTTCATCTCGGAAGCCCCGTGGGGATGAAAGCCCACGGTGCTGAAAACGTCGTCGTATTTCCTGGCCAGCGCCAGCGAGGCGCGGCTCGACTTCAAGTCCAGCCCGATGTTTAGCACCACCCTCACGCCCCCCTGTCGGGCGCGCGCCAGCACCTGCTCGCGGTCTCTATCGAAGTTGGGCAAATCGATATGGGCGTGCGAATCTATCAGCATCAAACCTGCCCCAGTCGCGCCGTCTCCTCATCGATGAGCTTATCGTCCAGCTTGGTGAACAAAGGCTCAGGTTCGCCCAGCTTCTGCCCCCCTGTCGGCAGCCTCAGCTTCCAGCCTTCATCCTCAACGCCGCCATCGAAACCCATCATCTGATGCAGCTTTTGGGAGCTGAAGGGCAGGAAAGGGCATAGCGCCGTTTTCAGCGCCGAGATTACCCCCAGCGCCACGTATAGCGCCGTGGCAGCGGCTTCCTTGTCCTCTTTTATTATCTTCCAGGGCGACTTGTCGTCGAGGTAGCGGTTGGCTTCCTGCGCCAGCGCCATGGCCGCCATCACCCCCTGCTTAAAACGGCATTGAGAGATAAGCTCGCCGACGGTATTAAGCGTCTCCTCGGCCTTTTTCAGCAGCTTCTGGCTCTGCTTATCCAGCTCCCCCGACTCGGGAACGCAGCCGTCGAAGTTGCGGTAGCTGAAGGTCAAAACGCGGTGGACCAGGTTGCCGTAGGTCGCCACCAGCTCGTCGTTGTTGCGGCGGAAGAACTCCCGCCAGGAAAAGTCGGTGTCCCCGTGCTCGGGCATATTGATGGACAGCAGGTAGCGCAGCGGGTCGGGCGCATAGCGGGATAAATAATCGGGCAGCCAGACCGCCCAGTTATGGCTGGTGGAAAGCTTCTTGCCTTCTATGGTCAAAAACTCGTTGGCGGGCACATCGTAGGGCAGATTTAGCCCCCCGTAGCCCATCAGCATCGCCGGCCAGATAATGGTGTGGAAGGGAATGTTATCCTTGCCGATAAAGTAATAGCTCTTTGAATCGTCACCCTCCCAGAAAGGACGCCACCCCTCCCCGTCTCCCCCTGATTTGGCCCATTCTTTGGAAGCGGATAGGTAGCCGATGACCGCCTCGAACCAGACGTAGATGCGCTTATTTTCATAGCCCTCCAGCGGCACGGGCACCCCCCAATCTATATCGCGGGTAATCGCCCTGTCCTTCAGCCCGTCCTCAAGGTAGCGGGTGGTAAAGTTAAGCACGTTCTTCCGCCAGTGGCTCTGCGGCTTCACCCATTCTAATAACTTTTTCTGGAAGGCGGAAAGCTTCAGGAAAAAGTGCTCCGAGTCCTCGAAGACGGGAGCGGCGGCGCACAAACGGCAGCGGGGCTCAAGCAGCTCGGCGGGGTTCATCGGTTTGCCGCACTCGTCGCACTGGTCGCCCCGGGCCCCCGGAGAGCCGCAAAAAGGGCAGGTACCCTCGATATAGCGGTCGGGCAGAAAGCGATTACACTGCGGGCAGTAGGGCTGCGAGACCTTGGCTTTATAGATATAGCCTTTTTCGAGCAGGGTGAGAAACATATCCTGGGTCACCTGGGCGTGGTTTTCCGTGCCCGTGGTGGTGAAAAGGTCGAAGGAGATGCCCAGCCTCTGCCAGGATTCGAGGAACTCGCGGTGATAGCGGCCGGCAATCTCGCCGGG
>SOKR01000105.1 GCA_004375675.1 Dehalococcoidia bacterium | reverse complement strand
TTTATCCCTTTCTTTTATACTCGCGGGAAAAGAACAGGTCGTGGAACAAGATGGGCTTATCGGGATCATTCACCTTTTTAAAATTGAGCGGGCAATGCAGCATGCCAGCGGGAATGTAGACCGTGGTAGCTGTGGTGAAGACGAACTTTTCCAGCTTGCCGCCCTTTTCGCCCAGGGTCAGTTCGACCTCCCCGCCGAGGTCAGTCATGTTGGAAATATCACCGCCGACGAAAATGAGGAACTGGTCAAAGTCATGGGCGTGGGTTTCTGAAATCATCTCAAAGGGCTCTGAAATAGGCCACCAACTCAGCGAGAAATTTTTATTGCCGAAGTCCTGGTCGCTAATCAAGCCCAGAACCGGGCTTTTAACCTCGGTGTGTCGCTGTTGTATATCTTCGGGCACTTTCATATTTCGTCTGATGTATTTATCTAATTCTGATTTTGCCATTTTCTTCTCCTTCCGGCAAATTACATTTGCCTACCGCTTCCCTTAGTTCCCCTACTCCGGTGGCAGTAACGCGAAGGGTATCTGCTGCCTCAGCTCGTCCAGTGTCCATCTGCCTCCGTACTTGACCAGCGTCTTGGATATCTCAGGCTCCGAGTAGAGATTAATCATGGGGCCACCCACGTTAAAGACCTTGCCGTTTATGTTAGCCGCTTCGTCGGAGGCAAGGTAGTTTATAAAGGGAGCCACATCATCAGGGCTGGGGGTAATCTCCAGCGGGAAGGCAAACTTCCTGTCCATCCAGGGGCTTTCTGCTTCGGTTACGGCTTCATCGTAAGCCGACAGCTCGAAAGCGGCGCGTGTCTTGGCGAAGGGGGCAAAGGCGTTGCAGGTTATACCATACGAGGCCAGCTCTTTAGCCACTGCCCAGGTCAGCCCCACCACCCCCGCGTTGGCGGCGCAGTACTCAGCGTGCTTGAGAACGTCGCCCATAAATGCCCGCGAGGTGCAGTTTATTATCCTTCCCCACTTCTGTTTCATCATGAAGGGGACTGCGTGGCGAATACAGTTGAAATAGCCCTTGGGCTTGGTGAGGGTAACCTTGTCCCAGAGCTCTTCGCTCATCTCCCAGATGGGGCTGAAGCCAAAGGTGCCGGCAACGTTAGCCAGGATATCAATCCTGCCGAAGCTATCGACAGCCGTCTGTATCAGCTTTTTGGCTGCCTCAAAATCGGAGACATCGCCGAAGAAGGGCACTGCTTCGCCGCCCGCTTTCTTTATCGCTTCGGCAGTGGTCTCAGCGTCACCGCTTGATTCTTCAAGCTGCTTACGCAGCCGCTCTCTCTGCTCCGGGCTCATCGATTTGAGAACGGAATCGCCTATAACGGCATGGCCGGTGGAGCCACGGCGACGGTTATTGGTCACCACCTTAGCCCCCTCCCCTGCCATGCCCAGAGCGATAGCCCGGCCGATTCCCTGTCCCGAGCCGGTTACCACGGCTACCTTGCCTTTTAACGCATCACCCATAGCGCAGCTCTCCTTTCAGTGCTGGTGACTAAAACTATGCGGGATTATTCGGCGTATATTAAACTTTGTTGCAAGCGACCTTGTGGCCGCCACCAACGTCACGGAGCGGCGGTGCCGTCTGGCTGCACTCCGGCACAGCCTCGCCGCAGCGCGTGTGGAATCGGCAGCCGGGAGGGGGGGCCAGGGGCGAAGGCATCTCCCCGGTCAATATTATCTTTTCCACTCCTTTTTCCTCGTCCTCAGGCAATGTCAGCATCGAGGCTGATATCAACGCCCTCGTGTAGGGATGCAGTGGCCGCTTAAATAGCTCCTCGG
>SOKR01000088.1 GCA_004375675.1 Dehalococcoidia bacterium | reverse complement strand
TGCCCACCAGCTCCAGCGGGTGCTCCTCGTCCATCTTCTTTAGCGCGTTATAGACGGGGCGCCCGGCCTGGTTTTCCAGTATCCACTCCCTGGCGAAGGTGCCGTCCTGAATCTCGGCCAGGATGGTCATCATCTCTTCCCTGACCATGTCGTCGATAACCCTGGGTCCGCGGGTGTAGTCGCCGTACTCGGCGGTATCGCTCACCGAATAGCGCATATAGCTCAAGCCACCCTGATAGATGAGGTCGATGATGAGCTTGAGCTCGTTGCAGACCTCGAAATAGGCAATCTCGGGCTGGTAGCCCGCTTCCACCAGTGTCTCGAAGCCGGTTTTTATCAGCGAGGAAATGCCGCCGCAGAGCACGGTCTGTTCGCCGAAGAGGTCGGTCTCGGTTTCCTCGGCGAAGGTGGTCTCGATAACCCCCGCCCGCCCGCAGCCGATACCCTGGGCGTAGGCGAGGGCGATAGCCAGCGCTTTGCCCGTGGCGTCCTGGTGGACGGCGACTATTGCCGGCGCGCCCGCGCCCTCGGTGTAAAGCTGCCGGAGCATGTGGCCTGGGCACTTGGGGGCAATCATGGCGACATCGATATCGGCGGGGGGCACAATCTGCCCGTAGTGGATATTAAAGCCGTGGGCGAACATGAGCATCTTGCCCTTGGCCAGACCTTTTCCCACCGCTCCGTAGTAGATATCTCTTTGCAGGTTATCCGGCGCCAGCATAACGATAATATCGGCTTCCTTAGCCATATCATCAGCCGCCATCACCTTAAAGCCCGCCTCGTGAGCGCTCTTCCAGCCCGGGCTGCCCTTGGCTTCGGCCACTATTACCTTGGCGCCGCTGTCCCTCAGGTTCTGGGCGTGGGCGTGACCCTGGCTGCCGTAGCCGACGATGCCGACCACTTTGCCATTGAGCAATTTCAGGTTGCAATCTTTATCATAGTATATCTTAGCCATGGTTCGACTCCTTTTATTTAGTTGCCTTTTTCTGGCCTTTAGCCTGAGTCCTGGGCGGCTTTTTCATAACCGGCAGGGGGCCCGAACCGCCGCGGGTCATGGCGATACGACCCGTGCGGGCGATTTCCTTGATGCCGAAGCCGCGAATCAGGTTGAACAGGGAGTTGATTTTCTCCTCGTCGCCGGTGGCTTCGATAATCACCGAATCGGGGGCGACATCGACTATATTGGCCCGGAAGATATCCACAATCTGGATAATCTCGCTGCGGTTCGCCGAGTTGGCCTTTACCTTGATAAAAGCCAGTTCCCGCGTAATAACATTATCCCCGGTGATATCGGAGACCTTGACTGTTTCCACTATCTTATCCAACTGCTTCCTGACCTGCTCCACTACATTGGCGGCTCCATTGACGACAAAGGTCATGCGCGACATTTTGGGCGTTTCACTGTGCCCCACGGCGATGCTTTCGATATTGAAGCCCCGCCGGCGGAAAAGGCTCGCCATACGGTTGAGCACCCCCGGCTTATCCTCCACCAGAGCGACTAGGATATGCTTGGTCGTGGCCATGCTGCACCTCTTTTTCTCGGCCTAGATATTGCTCACCGGGAGTTTGGCCGAATCCTTAACGGCTTTAGCCCCTTTCCTCGGTTCCTCGAGAACTTCGGCTAGAGCCGCCCCCGGCGGCACCATAGGATAGACATTCTCCTCCGGTTCGACGATAAAATCAATCAAAAAGGCGCCCGGCTCCGCCATCGCCTTCTGGATGGCCGGCGCCACCTCTTCGCGCCGTTCCACCCTCAAAGCGGGCAGTCCGTAAGCCTCGGCAATCTTGACGAAGTCGGGGCTGGAGAGCGGCGTGGCTACATAGCGCTTGTTGTAGAAAAGCTCCTGCCACTGCCTCACCATTCCCAGATAGGTGTTGTGGAGAACGGCTATCTTGACTCCCACCTTCTCCTGGGCGATGGTGGCCAGCTCCTGTATCGTCATCTGGAGGCTGCCGTCGCCGTCGATGCACCAGACGGTGCTGTCGGGACAGCCCACTTTAGCCCCTATAGCCGCCGGCAGGCCGAAGCCCATAGTTCCCAGCCCGCCCGACGAAATAAAGGTATTGGGCTTATCGTACCAGTAGTGCTGGGCGGCCCACATCTGGTGCTGCCCCACCCCGGTAACGATAATCGCCTCGCCGTTGGTCGCCTCGTAAATCTGGCGGACCACGTACTGGGGCAGGAGGCTTTCGCCGTCCCTGATAATCAGCGAAGGGTGCTCCTTACGCCATTCGTCGAGCTTTCTGACCCAGTCAATATGCTTGGTTTTATCAACCAGCTTGTTTAACTCACCGATGACGGACTTGGCATCGCCGACAATGGGCATGTCGACGCGGACGTTTTTGCCGATCTCGGCGGGGTCAATATCGATATGGATGATGTGGGCGTGAGGGGCGAAACCGCTTACCTTTGCCGTCGCCCTATCGTCGAACCTCATGCCGATAGCGATAATAAGGTCGGCGGCATCAACCGCCATGTTGGCGTAAGCCATGCCGTGCATGCCTATCATCCCGTAGCTCAGGGCGTGAGACTCGGGGAAACAGCTGGTACCCAATAGCGTGGTAACCACCGGCACCTGGGCTTTCTCCACTAACTCCTTAAGTTCGGCGTAGGCTCCGGATATAATTATCCCCCGACCGGCGATAATCAATGGCCGCTGGGATTCGCCTATCAGCTTGGCCGCTTTCTTAATCTGTGCCGGGTGCCCCTGCCGGGTCGGCTTATATTGGGGCAGGTTAGTCCGGTTCGGGTAGTTGAATTCCGCCGACTCCTGTTGAACATCCCGGGGCAGGTCGATAAGCACCGGACCGGGACGGCCTGTGCCCGCCAGGTAAAAAGCCTCCTTCATTGTCTCGGGGATTGAAGCGGCATCCATAACCAGGTAGTTATGCTTGGTAATGGGCAAGGTAATGCCGGTGATATCCACCTCCTGAAAGGCGTCCTTGCCGATGAAGGGCCGTGCCACCTGGCCGGTTATCGCCACCATCGGTGAAGAGTCGAGGTGCGCGTTGGCGATGCCGGTTACCAGGTTGGTGGCACCGGGTCCCGAAGTAGCGAAGCATACCCCCACCTTCCCCGTCGCCCGGGCATAGCCGTCGGCAGCGTGGGCGGCACCCTGCTCGTGGCGCACCAGTATATGGCGAAGCTGGGGATACTGGGGGAGGACATCATAAAGGGGTAGAATGGCTCCACCCAGGATGCCGAAAATAACCTCGACACCTTCCTTTACCAGGCTTTCGCATATCATCTGAGCTCCGGTCATTTTCATAAGTTACGCTCCTTCATTAGCTGAACACTGCACCGGTGCTGGCGGAGCTTACCTTTTCGGCATAGCGCCGCAGGTAGCCGCTCTTCACCTTAGGCTCGAACTCGGCCAGCTTCGATAGGCGCTTTTCCATCTCTTTCTCGGAAAGCTCGACGTCGAGCCTGTGATGGGCAATATCAATCTTTATTATGTCTCCGTCTTTCAGGGCGGCGATGGGCCCCCGGTTGGCGGCTTCAGGAGAGACATGGCCGATAGCCGCCCCCCGCGTCGCCCCGGAGAAGCGTCCGTCGGTAATGAGGGCGACCTCTTTATCCATGCCCATGCCGCTGAGGAGGGCGGTGGGGGTGAGCATCTCCCTCATCCCCGGGCCCCCTTTGGGTCCCTCGTAGCGGATGACAATTACATCACCCGACTTTATTTTCTTATGCATAATGGCCCGGGTGGCTTCTTCCTCGGAGTCGAAGACACGAGCCGGTCCCTGGTGGAACATCATCTCCTCGGCTACCGCCGCCCTCTTGACCACGGAGCCCTCGGGCGCCAGGTTGCCGAAAAGGACGGCAATACCGCCGATAGGGGAATGGGCGCGGGACAAAGGCCGGATAACCTCTTTGGCGTGGTTACAGCTGTCGGCGATAACGCCCGCTACCGATTTACCCGAGACCGTTTTTGCCTTTAAGTTGAGCAGCCCTTCCAACTCTTTCATTACGACGGGTATACCGCCGGCGTGGTCTAAATCCTCGATGTGGTATTGCCCGCTCGGCCTTAGCTTGGCGAGGTGGGGGGTGCGCTGGCTTATCTCGTTTATCATCGCCAGCGGGAATTCGACCCCCGCCTCGTGGGCTATGGCCATGAGGTGCAGGACGGAGTTGGTGCTGCCGCCCAGCGCCATATCGACGCTAAAGGCGTTATGGATAGCCTGCCTGGTTACGATATCCCGGGGGCGAACGTTATCATCCAGCAGCTTCATCACCTGCTGCCCCGCTTTTTGGGCCAGTTGCGCCCGTCGGGCGTCGACAGCGGGTATGGTGCCGTTGCCCGCCAGCCCCATGCCCAGGGCTTCGGTCAGGCAGTTCATGGTGTTGGCGGTAAACATGCCCGCGCAGCTGCCACAGCCGGGGCAGGCCAGCTCTTCCAGCTCTTCCAGCTCCTCCGGCTCCATCTTGCCCGCGGCTACCTTGCCCACGGCCTCGAAGATGGTGTTGACGTCGATTCTTTCCACTTTGCCGCCGACTTCACGCCTGCCGGCCAGCATGGGTCCGCCGCTGACGAAGATAGCGGGCAGGTTCAACCTTACCGCCGCCATGAGCATGCCGGGGACTATCTTGTCGCAGTTGGGGATGAAGACCAGCGCGTCGAAGGCGTGAGCCTCGGCCATTATCTCCACGGAATCAGCGATTAGCTCTCGGCTGGGCAGGCTGTAGTTCATGCCCGGGTGGTTCATGGCGATGCCGTCGCAGACGGCGATGGTATTTATCTCGAAGGGTATGCCGCCCCCGCTCCACACCCCGGCTTTAGCCGCCTGGGCGATCTGGGGCAAATGAATATGCCCGGGCACAATCTCGGTGAAGCTGTTGACGATACCGATGAGGGGCTTATCGATGTCGGCCCGTCTCCAGCCCAGTGCGTGCAGCAGGGCGCGGTGGGGGGCACGCTCTACACCTCGTTTGACGGTATCGCTTTTCATTTTTCCCCTTCGTTAGCCGATTTTTCGTTTATAAAAAAGGCCGTCCCGTGGGGACGGCTCCTAATTCCTGTGAGACACGACCCACCGGCCGGATTACGTATGTATAACCAGAATAACAAGCTCAATATTCATCGTGCAGACAAAGTAGCACAGTTGCTATATAAATGTCAAGGCTGGCCTAGCTGGCTGGCTTCTATAGCCCCTATCTTGTCCAGTCGTCGCTGGTGCCGGCCGCCCTCGAACTCGGCGGTAAGGAAGGCGTTGACGATTTCGGCTACCGGTTCCTGTGCCTGTTCCTTGCCCGCCCCCAGGCACAGTATATTGGCGTCCTGGTGCTGGCGGGTGCGACGGGCGTTAAAGGCGGTGTAGCAGAGGGCGGCTCTTATCCCCCTGACCTTATTGGCGGCGATGCTCATGCCTATGCCGTTGTTGCATATTAAAATACCGTAATCAAAGTCGCCCCTGGCAACCGCCTCAGCCACTTCCCGTGCAATATCGGGGTAGTCCACCGACTCGGTGGTTTGACAGCCGAAGTCCTCATAGCTATGTCCGCTTTCGGCGAGTATTTGTATGATAGTCTGCTTAAGCTCCGGTCCCCAGTGGTCGTTGCCAATGGCAATACGCATCGCTTTAGCCTCCCTTAACGCTGATGTCGGGGCATATCTGCCTCAGTTCTTCTCTGGATAGAGCGCCTTGGCGCAAAATAATGGGTTTTTCCCCGGTCAAATCGACGACGGTGGACTCTTTGCCCCCGGGGCACTCCCCATCGATAATCAGGTCGACCTTGTCCCCCAGCTGGGCGTGGGCTTCCTCGGCGGTGAGGGCGCTGGGCTGTCCGCTCAGGTTGGCGCTGGTGCCGACAATGGCGGTACCCACCCCCCGCGCCAGTGCGGTGGGGATGGGGTGGGTGGGAATACGTACGGCGACGGTTTCGCTGCCACCAGTGACGATATCGGGCACGGAATCGGCCTTAAAGAGCACCAATGTCAGTGGTCCGGGCCAAAAGTTTTCGGCCAGTAGACGGACAGACGTTGGTATCGAAATAGCGACCCCGTCTAGCTGTGAAAAGTCGGCCAGAAGCAAGGGCAGCGCCATATGGCGCGGGCGTTCCTTTACGCGATAGACCCTCTCCACGGCGGAGTTTATGCCGATGCCGGCGCCCAGCCCGTAGACGGTATCGGTGGGAAAGGCGACTACACCCCCCTCTTTGAGGATTGAAACGCCTTTTTCAACCTGCTCCCGGTCGGATGAAGAAAGCTTGGTGCCCATGACCCCTTCCTAATGGCAAGTATAACATAGTGGCGGGGCATAGCTAAAGAAAGGGGGTAAAGTACTTGAAGAAAAGCAGTCACAGTGGTAATCTGTATTCAATAAAATGGCTAAGGAAAAGGCGAAGAAAAGTCCCAAAAAGAGCCAACGCGTAACCACCAGCGGCGATATCGAGGTCTCCACCTATCTGGAGATTGCCAAGGAG